>JAJYGL010000260.1 GCA_021790625.1 Pseudomonadota bacterium
CGTGAAACGGGCGCATCGGCGGTCATCTATGGCAATTGCGACTGCACTGCACCGGTTTATGAAGGGTTGGCTGCCGCGCTTAACGTTCCCAACAGCGATATTCGCCTGTTTGGCAAACCTTATGCCAGCCTCACTCGCCGCATGGGAGTTGCGCTATCCACCGCTGAATCCACCACCATCGCCCGTGAACGCGCCACACTTTGTGCCAGTCGAATACAAATCCATGCCTATTGAACCGTGATCGCGACACCAACACTTGCCTCTGCTGACTTGTCCACAAAGACTGTGGATAACTTTGTGCATAACCTGTTTGCGTCGTTGCCAACCCATCATGACATAAGCATATTTTTGCATTGCCTATTTTTTGATGTAATTAAAAATTACATAATAATCATATAGTTATTATTTTTATATTCTTGTCAATCATCAACAATTGATATTTGCCCCGTACCAATGACATTGTGGAAAAAATAGACATCCAACCCGAAAAAATATTCAATGTCAGCGCTCTCAACCGCATGATTCAGTTGACCATCGCCCGACAGATACCTGCCCTCTGGGTAAGCGGCGAGGTCTCCAATTTCACTCGTGCGAGCTCTGGTCACTGGTACTTTTCACTCAAAGATCAGCAGGCACAGATTCGCTGCGTCATGTTTCGCATGCGCAATCAGCTGCTCGACTGGGTACCGGAAGCCGGGCAAAAAATTGATGTTTTCGCCAGCATCAACCTCTACGAACCACGCGGAGACCTGCAACTGCAAGTTGAATTATTGCGCCGTGCAGGAACAGGCGCCCTGTTTGAAGCATTTGAAGCACTCAAACAGAAACTGCTGCTGGAAGGACTGTTTGACGAACGACGCAAACGACCGATTGCAGCACTACCCGCCAGGGTTGGCATCATTACCTCCCTGCAAGGCGCCGCATTGCAGGACATATTAAGTACCTTGCAGCGTATCATGCCCGCCCTGCCTGTCACGATTTATCCTTGCCTGGTACAAGGACAGGCCGCCGCTGACCAAATCGTACAAGCATTACAACTGGCCGGACAGCATCAAAAATGTACCACACTGCTACTCTGTCGCGGTGGCGGCAGTCTGGAGGATTTATGGCCGTTCAATGAAGAACGCGTCGCACGCGCCATCGCTGCCAGCCCTATCCCGGTCATCAGCGGCATTGGTCACGAAACGGATATCACCATTGCCGACTTTGTGGCCGATTTACGTGCCGCGACCCCCACTGCAGCCGCCAACCTGTGCTGTACCCACCAAGATCAGTTACGTCAGCGTCTCGATGAATGCTTTTCTCGCATCAGGCAATACATGAACCAACAGATGCGACAACACGAACAAAGCACAGACTGGCTGAAAGCCCGCCTGATTCACCCCGGCAAGCGCCTGCAGGCACAACAGGCCACTCTGGAACAGTGGCGCACACGCTGGTACATGGCAGAAAAAAACCTGTTATGGCAAAAGCAACAGCGTCTGAACCAACAACAGCACACATTGCGTTATCTGCGCCCGTCAGGGAATGCGCAGACAGTCCAACTGACCAACCTGCAACGGCGCCTCACCTATGCCATACAGCACCAACTCGCTAACGCACAGCAACGCGTCAATAATCTGTCTGACCATACCCGCCATCTTAATCCGCTGGCTGTGCTGGAACGCGGATACACCCTTACCACCGATACGCAGGGCAATATCGTCCACGACGCGACGCAGCTTCATCCGGGCGATGAATTGCTGCTACGATTTGCCCGTGGACAAGCAACCGTCATTACAAGCCGCATCATCGACGACAACGACTGACCGGCACCCCGCTGATTGCTTTTGTCGTGAAGCACAATAGTGTCGCCACAAAAACATCCGTCATTCCCACCCTCTTTTCCTGCTTGAGACAATCTCCTTTTTGCCTTATAATTCCGCAATCTGTGCTGTCAAATTCGGCAGTACATTCACGAACGGTATTCGCCCCGGCCGGCAAATACCGCGATTTTCTCACTCTCAATCTGGAGAATATTAATGGCTGTTACAACCACCCAAAAAGCAGAAATCATTGCCGAACATCAACACGCTGCTGGCGACACTGGTTCATCCGAAGTGCAAATCGCTCTCTTGACCGCTCGTATCAATGGCCTGTCTGAACATTTCAAGGCCAATACCAAAGACTTTCATTCCCGTCGTGGCCTGCTGAAAATGGTCAGCCGTCGCCGCAAATTACTTGATTACCTGAAACGGACTAATGGTGACAGCTACCGCCAAATCATCAGCAAACTGGGTCTGCGCAAATAATAATCAGCCCATTGAACGCCAAAATGTATAACCCGCCGCCTCCATGCCTTGCATGGAGCGGTTTTGCACGTCATGTCAAAGGATCCCCATGAAAATCAGCAAGTCTTTCTCTTTCGGGCGTCATACTGTTACGCTCGAAACTGGTGAAATCGCACGTCAGGCCAGCGGTGCCGTTCTGGTCAACATGGACGACACTGTGGTGCTGGTCACCGTCGTAGGACAAAAAAATGTCAAGGCAGGACAAGATTTTTTCCCGCTAACCGTCGATTATCAAGAAAAAACCTATGCGGCAGGTCGCATTCCCGGCGGCTTTTTCAAACGCGAAGGCAAGCCGTCCGAAAAAGAAACCCTGACTTCACGCCTCATCGACCGGCCACTGCGTCCACTGTTTCCCGATGGTTTTTACAATGAGGTGCAAATCATCGCTGCCGTACTGTCCAGCAATCCGGAGGTAGATTCCGACATCCCCGCCCTGCTGGGCGCTTCTGCCGCACTGGCCGTTTCCGGCATTCCGTTTGCCGGACCCATTGGCGCTGCCCGTGTCGGTTTCATCAACAACGAATACGTCCTCAACCCGACGGCCAGCGAACTGGCTCTCACGACACTGGATCTGGTCGTGGCCGGCACCAGTCAGGCTGTGCTGATGGTCGAATCCGAAGCACGAGAATTACCGGAAGACGTCATGCTGGGCGCAGTAGTATTCGGCCACCAGCAAATGCAAGTTGCCATCAACGCCATCAACGAACTGGCCGACGAAGTCAATCCCGAACCGTGGAACTGGGAACCCGCTCCTGTCAATCAACCGCTCATCGACAAAATCAGCCAACTGGCTGAAAGCGGTTTGCGCGAAGCCTACAACCTGCGCCAAAAACAGGCGCGCTCACAACAAATAGAGGCCATCCGCTCTGCCGTACTGGCCGAACTGATCACCCCCGAAATGAATACGTTACAAGTCAACGAAATAAATGACTTGTTTCATAATCTCGAAGCGCACATCGTCCGCAACCGGATTCTGTCCGGCGAACCCCGCATCGATGGTCGCGACACCAGAACGGTACGCCCCATCAGCATCCGCACCGGCGTGCTGTCGCGTACCCACGGTTCGGCACTGTTCACCCGTGGCGAAACCCAGGCGATGGTAGTCGCCACACTGGGTACTGGCCGCGACGAACAAAAAATTGACGCCTTGCAAGGCGAATACAGTGACCGTTTCATGCTGCATTACAATATGCCTCCCTATGCAACAGGCGAAACCGGACGGGTTGGCACGCCAAAACGGCGTGAAATCGGTCATGGCAGGCTGGCCAAACGAGCACTGATGGCCGTTCTGCCCGATCGCGAAGCGTTTGGTTATACCATGCGCGTGGTATCCGAGATCACCGAATCCAACGGTTCATCGTCAATGGCTTCCGTCTGTGGCGGTTGCCTGGCTCTGATGGATGCCGGCGTGCCGTTAAAAGCACACGTTGCCGGCATCGCAATGGGACTTATCAAAGAAGGCAACCGTTTTGCCGTACTGACCGACATTCTGGGCGACGAAGATCACCTGGGTGACATGGATTTCAAAGTGGCCGGTACAGAAAGTGGCGTGACTGCGCTGCAAATGGACATCAAAATTACCGGCATCACAAAGGAAATCATGAAAGCCGCGCTGGATCAGGCCAAAGCTGGTCGGACACACATACTGGGTTTGATGAAACAAGCGGTGGAATCGCCTCGTCAGGAAATGTCTGCTTACGCGCCACGCATCATCACCCTGAAAATCAATCCGGAAAAAATTCGGGACGTGATTGGCAAAGGTGGGGCTGTTATCCGTGCCCTGACCGAAGAAACAGGCACGCAGATTGATATTGAAGAAGATGGCACCGTCAAGATTGCCTGTACCAGCGTCGAGTCAGGAGAAATTGCCAAACAGCGCATCGAAGCCATTACTGCCGAAGTCGAAGTAGGCAAGACTTATGACGGTACAGTGATAAAATTGCTGGATTTTGGCGCGATTGTCAGCGTATTGCCGGGTAAAGATGGTCTGCTGCACATTTCGCAAATTGCCCACGAACGCGTCAACGCCGTGGCTGATTATCTGAAAGAAGGGCAACAGGTCAAAGTCAAGGTTCTGGAAGCGGACGAAAAAGGCCGCCTGCGCCTGTCGATGA
>JAJYGL010000272.1 GCA_021790625.1 Pseudomonadota bacterium
CAGATTACCAGGAGTGGTAGTTCAGTTGGTTAGAATACCGGCCTGTCACGCCGGGGGTCGCGGGTTCGAGTCCCGTCCACTCCGCCAACGCACAACAAAGCCCCTGATAAACAGGGGCTTTTGTTATACCCATCCCAAAACCCGCCTGTTTCGAGAAACCCAGCTACCCTTCTTGCTGATAGCCGTGGTCTACAAGCCCCCTATCTCGCATAGAAACGCGCGCCTGTCATCACCGGTAACGGCTGCTGTATCCGAATCACCCCAACATTTCACACAAAACGGCACGCAGACTATCTGCCGAAACAGGTTTTTGCAGCACCACAAACCCGGCTTCATGCGCGACCTGCAACGCAGAAGAAGAAATGTCCCCCGTCATAATCAACACCGGGAATGCCCCATATCGCTCCTGTAACCGGCAAGCCAATGCTGCGCCGTGCTCATCGCCCTCAAGCCGCAAATCCGCAATCAGCACGTCCGGGCGACCAGACTGATGAAAAATCCCCATCATGTCATCCACCGTACGTGCCAGACAAACATCGACCTGCCACAGTTCGAGTAAAATCCGCATCCCCTGCAAAATTTCACGCTCATCGTCCAGCACATATATTTTGCGACCAGACAGAACATCCATCGAGATGGTTTTTTCTTCCCGCCCCGACCCAACCGATTCCTGGCCATTTACCGGAAAAACGACCGTGAACTGTGTGCCCTGCCCAAGCGCCGATTTCAGTGCGATGTGCGCGCCAATCAAAGCACACAAACGTTGTACGATGGCCAACCCCAACCCCACCCCCTTGTTACGATCCCGGGTGGGGTTATCGATCTGATAAAATTCCTCGAAGATATGCTCCTTCTCCTCAGGAGAAATGCCAATACCCGTATCGGCAACAATCAAAATGACTTGCTTCTGCTCACAACGGGCAACAACCCTGACCTCACCCCGAATCGTGTATTTAATCGCATTATCCAGCAAATTCCGTAAAATTCGCATCGTTGCGAATGCGTCGCCCATCAATCGAATTGGCGAAGTCTCGCGAATCAGGGTAATTTCTTTTTCTCGCACTATCGGATCAAATTCCCGACACACCTCATGCACCAATACATCGAGATCAAACGGTTTTTGCTCTGGCCGATAATGTTCCGGCGAAAACCGCGACAAATCCAGAAGCCCCGTCAGCAAATGGCCGAGTGCGCGCACGACTTGATCGATATTGCGCCCCAGTTGTTGCATCGTCGCCATATCAGGATTGGATGTCAGCACCGCACCATACAGAGACAGCGTATGCAACGGTTGACGCAAATCATGACTGGCAGACGCCAGCACCCGATCCCGCGCCTGCGCAAAACGCTCCGCGCGCTTCATGGCCTGCAAGGTTTCCTCATGACTGTGCTGTAACGCCTGCATTGCCCCGTCACGCTCCCGACGAATGAGAATTGAGCGCAACAGCAATTTTTCAGCATCACTCGCTACCCCAACCAGAAAACCAAAAAACAGTAGTGTTAACCATAAGGCAACCCACAAATCCGGATACAGATGCAGATATACCACGAGTGTCGGCAACAAAATCGCCAACGCATACGTTCCCAATATCCACCGCGCACCGACCGATACGGCAACTCCGGCAGATGGCATGGCAAACAGCACCACCAGCAAAATTGCCTGACGCTGGGGGTCCAGCACTGGCAAAAACAACACGGCACTCAAGCTAATGATAAGACCAGACAATCCCGCCAGCACAACCAACACCATATGTACACGTTGTGCATCAAAATCCTGCTTACGACGCAATATCCGGATACCTACCGCAGCGCGGACCATTTCCATCAGCACTGTCAGTACGCTCCAACCCACAAATTGCCGCACCGGAACGGATGGCAGCAACACGAATCTTAACCCCAGCACCAGCAACAGATGGATAAATGGCATGCGAACCAATGCCCGGGCGTGCAACACATCAAGCTCGCGCAACACTTCATCCCGGAAAAAAGGAGTGCGTGTCACATCAGATATCTCCATATCTCCTGTCACCGTACACCACTCCTTGGCAGCCCATTGAAAAACATCATGAAAACATTATGATTTGAGACGGCTGGATTTGATCACCGCCTCCGTACGATTTTTTGCTCCCAGCAACACAAACACAGCCGAAATATGCTCTTTGACTGTGTATTCTGACAGCGACAGTTTGCGCGCAATCAGCTTGGTCGGCAGTCCCTGACACAACAACCGCATCACATCACGCTGGCGCGAGGTCAATACGGGGCGTTTAGCCGGTTCCACCTCACCCCAACCCAACATGGGCGGCAAAAACACACCGCCGCCAAGAACACATGACAAAGCCTCTTTCAAAAGCGCAGGTTCCATGCCCTTGGAAAGATAACTCATCGCTCCCGCATCAATACAGGCACGAATGGTATCCGGCTCTTCAGATGCCGATACCACCACAACCGCCACCGCTGGAGCCATCAGGCGCAAACGATCCAGCGCCCGCAAACCGAATTCCTGACGCAACTCCAGATCGAGCAGACATAAGCCCAAATCCGGGTGTGCCTGCGCCAATGCCAGCGCCTCGGTCAACGACCCTGCCTCAAACACGCATATATCCTGTCTCATGGTATCGAGCAACATACGCAATCCGGCACGAAACAAGGCATGATCGTCTACCAGCATGATTTTCAGCATCGTGATGCTCCCACCGCGCATAACCTTACGCCATCGCAGGTGCAGGACACCTGCAATGGAACCAAAGGAACCAAAGGAACCAAAGGAACCAAGCTACTGCAAATCTGTTCTGGCAGCAACCCCCACTTATTGGGGATGCCCCTGCAAGAGAGGCCAAAAAACCACACAAAAAACCCCGTCAGGGAACTTTTCCCGCTTGGCACTCTCTCATTGGCAGTGCTAAAATGACATACCAAGGAGTGTACCCAACAATGACTGCCACCATGAGTCTACCCGTATTAAGCAACCATGCCACAAGCCTGGAAAGCTATATTCATACCGTCAACAGCTATCCGATACTCAGCCAGGAAGAAGAAACCGAGCTGGGGCACCGCCTGCGCGACTACAATGATGTCGATGCGGCGGGTCGCCTGGTTATGTCACACCTACGCGTCGTGGTCAGTATTGCCCGCAAATACATCGGTTATGGTTTGCCGCAAGCCGACCTCATCCAGGAAGGCAATATCGGCCTGATGAAAGCCGTCAAACGCTTTGATCCCGACCGTGGTGTACGGTTGGTATCATTCGCCATGCACTGGATCAAAGCCGAAATTCACGAATACATCCTGCGTAACTGGCGTATGGTCAAGATCGCCACCACCAAAGGGCAGCGCAAACTGTTTTTTAACCTGCGCAGCCTGAAACAGGACAGCACCAGCCTGACACAGGGCGAAGCCCTGCAAATGGCGCAGGACCTTGGCGTACGCCGCGAGGAAGTGCTGGAAATGGAAACCCGTTTCAGTGGACAGGATGTCGCCCTTGACCCCACCATGGAAGACGGCGAGGAAGGATTTTCTCCCATTTCCTGGTTATCAGACCCGGAGGCGGAACCCACACAGATTCTGGAGCGCGCTGCGCAGGAACATTTATCCAGCGTTGGATTGCGCGACGCACTGGATCAACTTGATGACCGTAGCCGCCACATTATCGAAGCGCGCTGGCTGAACGAAGAAAACCCGGCTACCCTGCACGAACTGGCAGCACAATATACCATCTCTGCGGAACGGGTACGCCAGATCGAAAACAAAGCCATCCAGAAGTTGCGGTTAGCGCTGGCGCCGGTCTAAGATAGCGTCCGGGTTAATAATAACGCTGCAGCGAATCAACGCCAGTAGTCGCATGACGATGAATCAAGATGCTCACGCACAAGACGCGCACTGAACAAGTAAAAAAACCGCCTTCGGGCGGTTTTTTGTTACTACACGACATCCAAATCAAGACATCATGCAATGTATCGGCAAAACACGCTGCGTCGAACGCAGCGCATCAAACACAACGCATCAAATGTGTCAGGAAAAAAACACGACCGACAAGAAGCTGAGCCACGCCATCATAATCAGCGCGACCACGATCATCATAGGGAAGTTGGTCAATTTGCCAAACATAAAGTTGCCCATTTTCATCTCCATTCCTCAGATTTTCAGATGACAGCATTCTAGCATGTCTTGCGAGGATTGCAATTGATTGCCAATCAGCGCGCCTTCATCCCATCCGTGCATCATTACCCCATCATCATTGTCCCAATTTTTTTAACAACATGTCATTCAGTTGTTGTGGATTGGCGCGCCCACGACTGAGTTTCATGGCTTGTCCCATCAAAAAACCCAACATTTTTTCTTTACCGGCACGGTAGTCCGCCACCTGCGCCGGGAAAGCAGCCAGCACTTCGT
>JAJYGL010000177.1:0-4681 GCA_021790625.1 Pseudomonadota bacterium
GTATCTGGTCTGCCACAAACGCCATCGCCATCTTCCCAAGGTGCGGTTGGTGATGGATTTTATTTTCAGGGAGTTTGCCGGTTTGCGCTAATCACTGGCCCACACATAGACTCTAGTCGCGACCGGCGGGTCATGACCGGTGCCGCCAGATCACGTAGGCCATTTAATGAATACGATAGCACCGCGTTCGAGCAAGTAAACAACCACTACACTAGTCCCTCTGTCGAACCTATCAATTCGACACATGTGTAACGCATTGGCAGACAAGGCGTTCTGCGTGTGCCAAATGTATGCGGTTCTCCACTATTTTTTTGAGAACAGAGAGCAGAAAAGAATCGAACCGCGTCGGAAACGGCGGGATTTCTGCACATGCCGCAGGGAACATGGCACACGGAAAACGGGGAGGAACCCCGCGTAGCTTGGGGGAGGCATGAAAATGAAAAAGCCGACTGAGAACGGTCGGCCTTCTAAATTGGTGGCTGGGGGCAGAATCGAACTGCTGACACGCGGATTTTCAGTGGGATTTAGCCCCGGAATGACTACGCAGCTATACGCAACATCCTTAATAAACAAGAAATTAATCGCAGTCGAACGCCTTGGAAAGTACGGTCAAGAATGAGCAATTCCCGTCCGGCGTACGCGTTGGCAAGCACGTCTATTGGAGCGAACTGGCCGTGCGCAAATGGCAGCGGCTGATGTTTGCTGGACAGGAAGCCTGGCAACCATGATGGTGATTAGTTTGGAACAGGCGCCATTTCAGGCGTAATTTTAATAAGCAGTCGAGGACCACTGATTTCACCTTCCTCTGTATCAGCCATGATGCGCAATATTGTTGGCTTTTCGATGACAAATGGCGAGAATACCAACATAGCGCTGTTGTTGATTCGGGTTGCGGTTTTATCCGGAGCGTCGGGCATTCCGACAAAGTATTCTGGAGGGACTATCTGGCGAGCAAGTTCAGTTTGTTCGTCGATGAGCACGCGGAACGTCAGTGACTTGAATGGCCTGGCGATTGGAGTCCATGCTGTTGCGTGAATACACAATTTGGCGAGTATGGTGGGCGCAGCAGGTACAAAGAGTTCTCCTTGATAGCATCCCATGAACGATAGTTTGTTACCCATTTCATAACGGATGTCATCGCAATAGATGGCGGTCAGAATACGATCAGAACTGGCTTTCATGTCTGCGTCTCAGTGAATAGTGCTTGGTCGATAACTTCAATCGACACGGCAAGCGCATTGGCAATCTTGCGTGCCGTGCTCATCTGCGGGTCGATTTTCCCTTGTTCAAGCCGGGCAATATAGGATTGGCTGGTTTCTGCGCGTTTCGCCAATTCGGCTTGCGACCAGCCTTGTTTCAGACGCAGTTGAGCCAAGCTGGGACGATCAGCATAAAAAGTTTCCGCAACCCATTGCCGACCATGTGCCATTGCCTCGGTATTTTCTGGTGACTCATGCTCAAATTCGGCCACCAAATCGTCAATATCGATAGCGCCAGGCATTATCTGCGGTTTTTTAGCCATCGCCGAAAACGCTGCGCAAACAACATTTGATTTGGCTGTGCCTGTTTGTGGCGCATGTTCCAACAACTTAGTGGATGGTGAGCCCCAGTTCGTTGTAGGCTTTGCGGATGCGTTGTGTGATCTCATGGTCTGTTTCATAGTTGAAATCTCGGTGAACAATGGCTAAAACATGAAATTGCAGGGTCTTTGGCTCGTAGGCATAGACAATGCGGTAACGGAGGCTGCCATTGGGTTCCATCCACAGCTTTAGCCGCCAAATGTTGTATCCTGCATTCCAGAACGCGAACCATTTGCTGACATGGTAACTTGCTTGGTGGTTATCGCCAAAACCATGATCCAACAGCGAGTCAATAATTTTCGGATCGCTCTTGGCTTGTTGCAGCAATGCCAAAACTTTACCGGCAGCAAACTTGTCGGTCACTATCAGTTGTCGCAAGTCGGCCACAGCATCAGGATGTAGTGTTAGGGATTGAATAATACCCAATCTGGTATTCCTGTCAAGTTTCGTTAGAGGGCTTGTCGTAATTCTGGTGCCCAGCCCCAATCTTGGGCCATGTCCGGAAGCAACCGCTCCCAGTCAGTTTCAAATAGTTTGTGGGGGTGCATTTCGCAACTCTGCTTCGAAGTGTGATTGCGTGAAAGGCAGGAGCATCATGTCCCTATGCTCGGTACTAATCTTGCGATTGAAAAATTCCTGAATGCCAACTGTTGCGATAACGGGACTTGATACTTCGAATTCATGTGTGGATGCTACGGTATATGGCATTGTTTCAACAAGATTAGCATTTAAATCGGCTTTGATTAGAAGCAATTGTACAATTGCTTGAGCCAAGATTATAAGCTGTTCTCCCAATATGGGTCCATTTAACACAAGTTTAGCATTATGGATCTCTTGGTGTATGAATATCCCTCGAATCATTTCTGATTCAACAATGGTAGCCCACGCTTCGGCTTCGCGTTTTGTCTCGAAGGTGCGGGATTGGCTCGGAAAGTCTTTTAAGCGGATAGTAGCTTGAAACTGGTAAGAACCGCGTTTGTGAATGGTTGCCATGACTGTCTTTTCCTCCGGTTAAAGACAGGTATAGCAATTGTTGAAAGGGTTACTGCAGCAAATTGCAGCAAAAACCCTTTTTGACAAAAAAATTAGGTCGCGAAATTATCGCAACCCATTGATTTCATTGGTGGCTGGGGGCAGAATCGAACTGCCGACACGCGGATTTTCAGTCCGCTGCTCTACCAACTGAGCTACCCAGCCGCAAAGGACGCAATTAAATCATAAGACGAGGTTTTGGTCAAGCTGCCTACGGCTTGGCATCTGTCTGGCGCATGTTCTGCGCGTGTACCCGTTGTGTTTCTGATGATGTGTGACGAGGCGTGACAGGTCGTTTTCACAGCAAATGCAACGAGTCAAATCTAGTGAGATTTTGGTGTCAATTTTTGATAAGTAACAAATATAAAGTAGCGTAATTTCAATTGGTAATAAATAAAACGTAACATAATCATTATATTACCGTCATCAATCGGCAATATGCGGGGATTACTCTGCCGGTGGCAGCGCGCCAGACGTTTCGGTGTGCGCTTCAGTGGATATTCCTGTGAATGGGTATTCCTGTGAGTATTTTTGCTGGTTGGGGGTTTCTGACAATATTTTATTTTGAGGGCAATCACGATGCGAACCATGCGTTTCAAGTTTGTGGCATTGGCCACATTATCCCTGTTTTCCTTGCAAGGCTGTCTCGGGTCGAGCAGCAGCTCGGCGCCGGCAGCATCCACACCGGCAGCATCTACACCGACAGCTGTGTCAGCGCAGGATGCGTTGGCCACGGCTACACCCATCAAGCACATTGTGGTCATTTTTAATGAAAACGTGTCATTTGATCATTACTATGGTACGTATCCAACGGCAACCAATCCGACTGGGGAAACGCCGTTTACCGCCGCGCCCGGCACGCCAGTGCCCAATAACCTCACTGGTACGTTGTTGACGGCCAACCCTAACTTTATCAATACCGCGAATGGAACAGGCGCTGCCAACCCATTCCGGCTTGATCCGACGCAAGCGAATACGGCGGATCAAAATCACGCCTATACGGCAGAGCAGCAGGCGTATGATCATGGTCTGGCCGATCTGTTCCCCGAATATACTGGTGCGGCGACGTCTGGTGGTACAGGCGCTTTTGGTACCACGGGACAGGTGATGGGGTATTTTGACGGCAATACCGTGACGGGGTTGTGGAATTATGCGCAGCATTTCGCGTTGAGTGACAATAACTACGATGATGATTATGGCCCATCTTCGCCGGGCGCGCTGGAAGTGGTGAGCGGACAAACCAATGGCGTGATACTGACTCACACCACCAAAGCGCCTTTCACATTGGCGGCGTATTCGTATTATATCAACGACGGGCAGGGTGGTTATACGTTGATCAATGACGTGGATCCCGGATACGACGTTTGTTCCAACCCGTCCAATCAGGTCAATATGTCAGGGAAAAATATTGGTGATCTACTCAATACGGCCAATATTACCTGGGGTGGCTTCATGGGCGGATTTAATCTGTCAGTGACGAACGCGAACGGCACTACAGGCTGTGCGCGCACAACCACGCCAACGCCAACCGGCATGCAACCCGTGACGGATTATATCCAGCATCATAACTGGTTCCAGTTTTATGCCACGACGGCCAATCCTACCCATGCCAGACCAAGCAGCGTTGCGGCCATCGGATATTCGACCATTCCTGGTACGACCACGGCAGAACCGGCGAATCATGAGTATGGCATGAATGACTTTTTTGCCGCGGTAGAATCGGGCAATTTCCCGTCGGTGAGTTTCTTGAAGGCACCAGCCTTCCAGGATTCGCACCCAGGTTATTCCGATCCGATTGATGAGCAGACGTTCGTTGCCACCGTGCTCAACTTTCTGCAACAGCAGCCGGACTGGAAAAACACTGCAGTCATCATCACTTACGACGATTCGGATGGTTGGTATGACCATGCTTATGTGACGCCAACACATTCGTCGTTCGATTCGCAGGCAGATCAGTTGGATGGTCCTGGCTTGTGCGGCGTGAACGGTACACAGGCAATCGGTGTGAATGGTACGCCGGTCAATGGCCGTTGTGGTCCAGGCACACGTATTCCGTTGACGGTGATTTC
>JAJYGL010000177.1:5456-20099 GCA_021790625.1 Pseudomonadota bacterium
AACCTGCTGGAAGCTGCCGAACTGGCCGAAACCCATTCACTGGCGCCAAAACAGGCCATAGGTAAGTCCAGGCTGGTGCCTCAAGGCGGGTTGTTCTGGGATGGACGGGTGGATACTTTGCAGCAGCAGGCGGGCGGGCCGTTGTTCAATCCGCTGGAAATGGCGGCCGGCAGTAAAGCGGAGGTGTTTGCCAAGTTGCAGCAGGCTCCTTATGCGAAGGATTTCGTGCAACTGGTTGGTCCTGCCGTATTCCATGATCCTGAATTGGCGGTGCAGGAAGCCTTGTTTGCCATTGCGCGTTACCAGATCGAGGACGCCAGTTTTCATCCATTCAGCAGCAAGTTCGACGCCTGGTTGCAGGGGAAGGCGCGTTTTACGCGCGCGGAATTGCGTGGTTATCTGGCGTTCAATGACCCGAACAAGGGTAATTGCGCTGTCTGCCATTTGGATAAACCAACACGTGACGGCTTGCCGCCCCTGTTTACCGATACACAATATGAAGCGTTGGGTGTGCCTCGCAATCCCGCGATTCCAGCCAATCAAAATCCTCATTACGTGGATTTGGGACTGTGCGGGCCGTATCGCACCGATTTGGAAACCCAGATGCAGTATTGCGGTATGTTTTTGACGCCCACCTTGCGCAATGCGGCTACCCGTCATGCTTTTTTTCATAATGGTTATTATCATACGCTCGGACAGGTGCTGGATTTCTACCGTTTCCGCGATGTTGCGCCACAGAAGATTTACCCTGTGGTACATGGCAAGGTGCAGCGTTTTGATGATTTACCGCTGGTATATCAAAAAAATGTGGATACGCAGGACGCGCCGTTTGGCGGAAAAATAGGGGATACGCCGCGCCTGAGTAAAAAAGACAAACAGGATATCATTGCGTTTTTGCATACACTCACCGATGGTTATATGGGTACATCACGTTGATGACTGAGCGGGAATGCGCGTATATTTGCGTATTGTTGCACGCCGCAGTATCGGATACAGTGTTGGCAGCTTATTGCTGACATGGAGTTGGGTATATGACCGTGCAAAACGTGGATGCCATTCTGTTTGACGTGTTATATCAAAAATTTCCTGAGGGAATTGCGATGCTGGACTTGACATCCCGTTTTTTGTTCAGCAATTCTGCGTATCTGTTCATGACGGGATTCGGTCTTACAGAGCTGTTGCAGACCTCTTGTCTCGATTTGACTGCGCCAGAAGACCGGAAGCGTGCAGAAGCCGTGCTGGAAGCGGTGCAGAATGATGGGCATGTGCGTGACTTTGAAAAGATATATATTGCCAAGGATGGGCGACGGATTCAGGTCAGCATGTCGTTGACCTTGATGCCAGATCGGCAGCGAATCTTGGCCGTTGCGAAAAACGTGACGGAAAAAATGCATTTGCACCATGTCGCACAGTGGCAGGCCACGCATGACGCGTTGACCGGTCTACCCAATCGACTGTTATTGAATGATCGTTTCCCGCGCGCTATTGTGCGCGCACGGCGCAATCGGAGCCTATTGGCAGTTTGTGTTATTGATCTGGACCGATTCAAACCCATTAACCGGCGCTGGGGTTCGTATGTGGGCGACCGTATTCTGTTGGAAACTGCCTGTCGTTTGAAGAATATCATTCATGGCGATGATACCGTGGCGCGATTAGGCGGCGACGAATTCGTGCTGTTGTTGGGCAATCTGTTTCATCAGGATGATTTATTGGCTATTCTCGACCCATTGTTACAAGAACTGTCTCGACCATTTGTCAATAAAGAAGATAAAAAAATCGAATTATCCGCAAGCATTGGCTGCGCGTTGTATCCAGTACACAATGAGGATACAGATTTGCTGTTGCGGTACGCTGATCAGGCGATGTATCAGGCCAAACAACAGGGGCGTAATCAGTATAAAATCTTCGATGTATCGCATGAAACCGCTGTTCAATATGCTCATCAGATCGTGAAACAGGTCGGTCAAGCACTCAAGGCGGATGAGATGGTGTTGTTTTATCAGCCAAAGGTGAATATGCGCAGTGGGGAAATTTTCGGGCTGGAGGCATTATTACGCTGGCAGCATCCGGTAAAAGGCATGATTTTGCCGCTGGATTTTTTGCCACAGGTGGAACAAAACGATCTGATCATTGATATCGGTGAATGGGTCATCGAACAGGCGTTAAAACAGATTGTTGTTTGGCGCGCAGCAGGAAAAGACTGGGTTGTCAGCGTCAACATTGCGGCGCGCCATTTTCAGCGTGCTGATTTTTTGCCCCGCCTGCAGAGCATATTGGCATCTTATCCGGAAGCCGTGCACGAATTGCTGGAAATTGAACTGCTGGAATCTGTTGCCTTGGGAGATATCGAGCAGGTTAACCGGCAGATTTGCGCTATACAGGCGTTAGGAGTCAGTTTTGCGCTTGATGATTTTGGCACAGGTTATTCATCGTTGAGTTATTTGAAACATCTGCCTGCGGAAACGATCAAGATTGATCGCGTGTTCGTACGCGATATTCTGAATGATAAAAACGATCTGGCGTTGATTGAGACTATCATCGGTATGGGGCGTGCCTTTGAACGCAAACTGGTTGCAGAGGGCGTGGAAACTGTTGCCCAGGGAGTAATGTTGATTCGCCTCGGTTGTGATCTGGCGCAAGGCTATGGTATCGGCAAGCCCATGCCTGCCGCGCAAATACTCGATTGGGCGGCGCAGTTCAGCGTTGACGCCCTGTGGCAGAAATGGGCCGGTGTGCGTTGGGATATCAATGATTTTCCGTTGTTGTTGGCGCAATATGATCATATTGAGTGGGTGAATCGCCTGTTGGCTTTTGTCGATGCGCGACAGATACCTGTTGATTATGCTGAAATTGACGATGCACATCGTTGCCGCTTTGGGCAGTGGTACGACGCGCAGCGTAACTCATATTATCGACACCTGGCTGAATTCATTGCCATTCGTGATGTGCATCATCAGGTGCACGACTGTGCAAGGCAGTTACTTTTAGCTGTCAAAAGGCAGGATGAATTGGCTATTCATACACAGAAGGAATATATCTTGACGTTGCGGGCGAATTTACTGGAACTGCTGGAGGCGTTGCAATTTGTGCTGCATTGTGTGTGATGCTTTGGTGTGTTGAGATGGTGCGCGTATCCTCCCTAGTTTCTTAATCGTGGCGCACGGATTCGGTGCTGTATTCGGTGTCATATTTTTGTCATGGTTCTGTTGTCAGGCTGCGTTATAATCGTTTGCACAGGATATGTATAAGGCAAACAGATGAGAACAGGCAAAGGTTTTACGCTGATTGAAGTGATGGTGGTAATGCTGATTTTAGGGATTCTGGCCGCGTTGATTGTACCTAAAATCATGGATCGGCCTGACGAAGCCAGGCGGGTAGCGGCAAAGCAGGATATCGGTGCCATCATGCAGGCGCTCAAACTGTATAAACTGGACAATAACCATTACCCTACCACGGAGCAGGGTTTGCAGGCGCTGGTGCAAAAGCCGACCACGCCACCGATTCCCAGCAACTGGAAAGATGGTGGTTATCTGGAGCATTTGCCGCAGGACCCGTGGGGGAATCCCTATCAGTACCTGAATCCCGGCGTGCATGGCAAAATTGATGTGTTCAGTTTTGGCGCGGATGGCGCGGCAGGTGGTGAAGGCAATGATGCCGATATCGGCTCCTGGCAGCAATAAATCACTGGCCACAGCGGGCTTTACCCTGATCGAAATGGCTGTGGTATTGCTGTTGATGGGGATTGTATCGACGCTGGTTGTTGTCAACATGGTGCCGGGAGATCGTCAGACGTTGCAGGCAGAGGGGCAAAAACTGGCGGACTTGCTCGCTGCTGCGAGTATGGAAGCGCAGACATCCGGGCGGACAATGGCGTGGGTGTCGAATGGACGCCGCTACGCTTTTCTGGTGACCAATGATCAGGGTGACTGGGTGACCGATGACGATTCGTTCTGGCGCGGAAAATCTCTGCCAGACGGCATATCACTGCAAAGCCGGGCAATCGATCAGCCGGGTTATGATAATGGTGCGAGACTCGTGTTTCACGCATCGGGCGTCAATGCGCCTTTTCGTGTCTGGTTGCATAAGGGGCATGCCAGCGCGATGATTACGAGCGACATGATGAACCACGTCGCGGTGGGAGATGCCCGTGACAGTGAATAACCATCGGAATAGCCATCGGAATAGCCATCAGAATCGTCATTGGCAACATGGATTTACCTTGTTTGAAGTGTTGGTGGCGTTGGCGATTGTCGCTGTTGCCATGGGGGCCGCGTTGCGTTCTGCGGCGCTGGCTGCTGACAGCGCCGTTACACTCCGTCAACACACCTTGGCGATATGGGTGGCGGAAAATCGCCTTGCCTTGCATCATGCCCTGAATGACTGGCCGCTTGCTTCTGCCACAGGTATCGAGCGGCAGGCAGATAGTGACTTTGTCTGGAAAGAGACGGTCAGTACAACGCCCATGCCAATGTTCCGGCAGATTCAGATTGATGTGGCAGATGCCGCCAGCCCGCAGCACAGGCTGTATCGATTGGTTGATTTTTATCTGTTACGACCATCCTCATGAATACGCGAGTTATTCATGCCCGTGGCTTCACCTTGATTGAATTGCTGATTGCGCTGACTATTTTTGCCATCATGGCTGCGCTGGCGTGGCGAGGGTTGACCTCAATGACCGAATCGCGCGCGCATCTGGCGGCAGAGGCGCATCAATGGCAGGATTTGGCGCTTTTTTTTCGCCGGATGGAAGACGATGTCACCCATGCGGTTAATCGCCCGTGGCGCGATAAGGATGGTCAGCCGGTGGCAAGCTGGCAGGCCAAGCCGGTGCTCAATACGGGCAATGATGCCAATCTGGTATTGGTCAGTCTGAAAGCCGATGAACGTGGTGTGCAAAAAGTGGGCTATCGGTATCGCGACGGAGAAATCGACGCCCTGTGGTGGCCGGCACCAGACGATGCACCAGCGCAACAACCGGATGTATATCCCCTGTTGACCGGCGTCAAAACTTTTGCGTTGCATTATCTGGCAAACAATGGCCAATGGGTCGATCAATGGCCGCTGGCCGGACAGGTTGGTGCATTGCCTCGCGCCGTGGCAGTCAATTTGACTTTACGTGCCGGAATAACTGTTTACCGGGTGTTTGCCCTGCCATGAAGCATGAAACGGGCGCTGCTGTTATTATGGCGATTTTGTTGATGGCGCTGGTTGCAACGCTTGCGGCCGCCCTGTTATGGCAGCAACAGATGTGGTTGCGTGAAACGGATAATATGGGGCATTCCGTGCAGGCAACGGCTTTGGCGCAGGCCGGGGCCGATTGGGCGGCGTTCATTCTGGCGACGTCGCCGCGCAACGAGGTGGATTTGCTGCAACCATGGGCGCAACGTCTGCCGTTGTTACCCATGGAAGAGGTGCAGGCGGGAGGGTTTTTGCAGGATGAGCAAGGATTGTTCAACTTGAACAATCTGGTCAAGCAAGGAAAAACCGACTCGCATTGGCAAATGCGCTTTCAGCGTTTGCTAGCCGAACTCAATTTGCCGCTGACACTCGCCAATACCTTGGCTGACTGGCTGGATGCAGACAACATCGTTCAGTCTGGAGGAGCGGAAGATGCGTTTTATCTCAATCATTTTCCGCCGTATCGAGCTGCGAATCATGTATTGATGGATGTGGGCGAATTGCGTTACGTACAGGGGTTTGATGTGCAAACCATCGCACGTTTACGTCCGTTTGTGAGCGCTTTGCCACAACAGACGCCCATCAATGTCAATACGGCACCACCGGAAGTGTTGCTGGCGATGGTTGATGGTCTGTCTCCGTCTGAAGCACGCACATTGGTGGCACAGCGCGATAATCAGCCATTCTTGGCGCTGACGGATTTTCATCAGGCGCTGCCCAGACTTGATATCAATCCGGACCCGCAAGGGCTGACGGTCACCAGCGGTTATTTCATGGCGGCCGTGACCGTGCATGCGAATCGTGCGCAACGCACCATCTGGACATTATTCGAACGTGGCAACGGTGCGTGGCCACACATTATCTGGCAGAAAGCATCTTGAAATTACTTATCTATCCCAATAGCCATGACTTGCATTTCGACTGGTTTGTGTTTGATGCGCAAGGCAAACTGCATGAACAAGGCAGCGGCGATCACCCACCGGTTCACTTGCCTTGTCAGGTCGTGTTGCCTGCAGACCGGATATTGCTTACCAGTGTGAAATTGCCTAAAACGGCTCGGCGGCAGCGTGATACGCTGTTGGCGTATGCGGTGGAAGACAGCGTGCTGGGCGAACCCGAACAGCAGCATGTCGTCTGGTGCGGCAGTGATGAAAACGATCACGATGCACTGGCTGTTGTGGCACGGGAATGGCTGGCAGCATTGTTGCAGCGCCTGTCAGTGCAAGGGTTGCACCCCATTTGTGTGGTGCCGGAAATCTTGTTGCTGCCTTACGAATTGCATGGCTGGTCACTGTGGCTGGATCACGGCGTGTTGCGCACAGGCAAATTTTCCGGTATGGCGGTCGACTCATCGTGGCAAGAACCGCCAACCGCCTTGTTGCTGGCGCTGCGCGATACGCCCAGCAAACCGCAGAAACTCACTGTGTATTTGTCTGGCGACGAAATACCGGACGTGGCGCATTGGCAGGCCATACTCCAGACGGAAGTCGTGTGCTACACGAACTGGAGTCGGGATAAACAGCCATTGGCCTGTCCGGTGAATCTCTTGCAGGGCGAATTTGCCCGTCAGCAGTGGGATTGGTCATGGTTACCCGTCTTGCGCCCGGCGCTTGTTTCATTGTTGCTGCTGTTGCTGTTGCAAGTCGTGGGGGTTGGGGTTGACTGGCTGCGCCTGAGCCTGGAACAAAACCGCTTGCACGCCGAGATGAACCAGTTGTTCCGCGCCAGTTTTCCCGATGCTAAAGTCGTCGTGGACGCTCCGTTGCAAATGCAGCGTAAGTTGGTCGATTTGAAACGTGCGGCCGGACAACCGGCAGCGGATGATTTTTTGCCCTTGCTGGCTCACGTTGCGCCAAAAATTGCTGCGCTGCCGAAAATCAGCTTGCAATCGATACGCTATCAAGCCAACGAGCTTGACATGACACTTCGGCTGGCAGATAAACAGAGCGCGGATGCATTGCCCGATCAGCTGGCGACAGCAGGCATTGTCGTTACCCTGGAACGGGTAGAAAACATTGCCAATGGGGCGTTGGCCCATATCAGCATCAGGAGTGCGTCATGAGTGAAAACTGGCAGATATTCTGGCGCGCGCGTCATCCACGCGAAAAAGCGCTCCTGTTGCTGGGTGCTGCATTCGTGACAGTGGCAGTCCTGTACGGATTGATTTGGCAACCCGGTGAAAAAGCGCGCGCCCGTTATGCCAAATCCGTGCCGATTTTGCGGGCACAGCTGGCACAAATGCGTGAACAGGCGACGGCAATACAGCAACTGCGCCGACAAACAGCGCTACTGCCGGATTCTGCGCACCTACGTGACGACTTGCTGGCCAGTGCCGCACACCATCGGTTACCGAACGATACTCGTGCATTGACAGTGAGCCCGACGGGCGACGTTCACCTGCAAATGCACAATATATCGTTTGACGATTGGGTATCCTGGCTTGCTGCCTTGCAACGCGAAAACCATCTGCGTCTGACGATGGCACAGATTCAAACCAGTGGTCAACCAGGTCTGGTCAACATTGACGCCACATTAATTCCTGCGGAAAGTCAGCCATGAAAATTTGGCATTATGTGGCGATTGGGTTATTGGTTTATGGCGTGGCATTGCTGATACAGGCTCCGGCAAGTCTCGCGGACAAATGGTTGGCACAGTCGACCAATGGCGAATTGCGCTTGACCAATGTACACGGCACTCTCTGGCACGGAGCGGCAAGATTGGGCGCCATGGATTTTGGTTGGCGCATGCAGCCGGGCTATTTGTTATTGGGGCAGCTGCGGGTCGTCCTCAACCGCCCTCAAATAGCGCAACCGATGCACATTATCGCTTCCGCCAACCAGGTCATTCTCGACCATGTGGACATCTGGCTGCCACTCGCGCCGTTGATTGACCGCAGTGATGCGCGCATGAAATCGCTGGGGCTGGCCGGACAACTGCATTGCCAGACCGAGCATTTGACCTTGGCCGATGGCATGACCGGGTCGGCGAGCGTAGACTGGATCGACGCGCAAAGCGCGTTGTCTCGCGTTGCCCCATTGGGCAGCTACCATTTTGCTGTACAAGGCGCCACGAGTCAGATCAACGTACAGTTGACCACTTTGCAAGGCCCACTGTTTTTGCAGGGTAACGGCAACTGGGAAAGATCCTCTGGCTTTCGTTTGTCTGGTTATGCGCAAGCCAAACCCAAAGCGCTACAAGGCTTGCTTGCCATCATTGGCAACCCGGCGGGCAATGGTCGATACCGTTTTTCCTTGCCTTCTGCCATCAGCCGATAATGGTGACAGAAGTGATTGCAGGCAGACTGCACTTGTCAACAACCAACTGATTTATTTTGTTAAATTGCCGTCGCAATCCTGTGGGAATTAATCAGCTATTTTCTAAGAACAGTATGGTATCCGTGTTTTGCGGCCGATATCAACTATTAAAAATTCGCTTTATTGTGTAGCACAGCTGTGCTACATTGGATCGAATCCAATTTTAGGAGCGACATCATGTCAACGACGACCATCCGATTGCCTGATGACCTTAAGGCTCGCGTTACGGAGGCAGCAAAACGTGCCGGAACGACTGCACACGGCTTCATCCTGGAAGCCATAGCAGAAAAAACCGCCAGGGATGAAAGACGCGCAGATTTCGAAGCCGAGGCCGAAGATCGCTATGTCAAGATTATTGGTTCTGGGGAAGCCGTTTCCTGGACTGACATGCGCGACTACCTGAAGGCGAAAATTGCCAACAAGACCGCCCATCTGCCCAAAAGCCGCAAGTTTGCACGCTAGTCATGGCGTCTATTGAACTTGCGCCGGAAATTGGCGAGGATTTCCGACGCATCTTTGACCACCTGATGGTCTTCAAGGTGGAAAATCCAGATCATCGGATCGAGGAAATCATTGCGGCGATCGACATTCTTGCAAACAACCCACTCATAGGACGCCGGATAGATTCCGGTCAACGTGAACTGGTAATTGGCCGCCGATCTCATGGATATATTGCACTCTATCGATATATCCCGGAAATCGATACGATTTTCGTCCTGGCAATCAGAAGCCAAAATGAGGCTGGATATGCAGATCATAACTATTGATATGGCAGCAATTTTGTACAGTAATGGCGCCCCCAGCACGAATCGAACGTGCGACCCCCTTCTTAGGAGGAAGGTGCTCTATCCACTGAGCTATGGAGGCGTCGCCGCGTCATTTTACGCGCTTTACGGTCGGTTGACCACGCAAGAAAGCTGTTGCCGCATGCGGCAACTTTGCAATGTCAACTTTGCAATGTCATTGTGCGGTAGCATGAACGCCAGAATGGCGGACCGCATTTGCAGAGGGGGTGGGTAAAACAAAACACGACCGGCCCCACAGCACATTGTGTGGCGAAGGAGTCGGTCGTTTCAAAGATGCCAGCCAAGGCTGGCATCGTCACGCTACGGGGCTTAAGCCCCGTTATTGCTCACCATGGTTTTCTTTGGATTTTTTGAGGAACCACCAAGTAAACCAACTTATCATCGTGACAGCGAAACCTACGGTGAAAATGCTTAACAGGCCAATTGGGGTTTTAAATAGAATATCAAGCATGACATCCTCCTTGCATAGCGGGTTACAATAAACATTTTTAAGGATAACTATATCTTCTTGTAAAAATTTGTCAAGTATCCGTCAGGAAGTTTTTGTGTCGCTGTGTTTTTTTTGTGGTGGCTTCCGTTACAATGTTGTTATGTTGCGATGGTTGACACAAACAGTAGATTTTCCCGCCACAACGTCGGCGCTGCATGAACCGGCAGGTTTGCTTGCTGCAGGTGGCGAATTGACGGTACCTTGGCTGTTGGCTGCTTACCGACAGGGTGTATTCCCCTGGTTCAACGAAGCAAGTAGCCCAATTCTATGGTGGAGCCCTGACCCGCGTATGGTGTTGTTGCCAGAGCAATTGCATGTACCTCGTTCACTGGAGCGGGTGTTGCGGCAGCAGCGGTTTCATGTGCGCTACGACACAGCGTTTGAAGCTGTGATTCGCGGTTGTGCGGCAGCACCGCGTGTTGGGCAGGATGGCACGTGGATTGGGGAGAAGATGATAACCGCTTATATGGCACTGCACGAAGCTGGATATGCGCATAGTGTTGAAGCCTGGCAGGGCAATGTGTTGGTGGGTGGCCTGTATGGAGTAGTGTTGGGGCAGGCGTTTTTTGGTGAATCGATGTTCGCCCGGGTGGCGGATGCGTCAAAAGTGGCCTTTGTGACGGCGGTACGCCAGATGCGGGAACGTGGGGTGGTGGAGTTGATTGATTGTCAGATGTACACAGAGCATCTGGCGCGGTTTGGGGCAAGAGAAATGCCTCGTGTCGAATTTGAACAGCGTCTGAGCCATGCATTGGCGACCACAACGAATGTCTGGATAGAAAAGATGGCATGATGAACGCGCGTGGAATGTCTGTTGTTAATTTTTATGTGACGGCGTCTTACCCTTGCAGTTATTTGCCGGGTCGTATGGCGCGTTCGCAGGTGGCAATCACCAGGGCTGGCATGGGTGCCGGCCTGTATGACCAACTGTTGCAGCATGGATTCCGGCGTAGTGGATCAAGTGTTTACCGTCCTCGTTGCGATCAATGTCAGGCTTGTGTGCCGGTGCGGCTCCGGGTGGCGGATTTTCGGCCCAATCGTACGCAGCGGCGGGTGTGGCGCCGACACGCAGACGTAACGGTCAGTATGCAGCGTCCCGATTTTGAGGCGAGTCATTTTGATCTGTATCGACGTTATCAGGCAAGCCGTCATGCCGGCGGCGGGATGGATCAGGATGATCAGGAACAATATCGCGAATTTTTGATGACAAGTGAAGTGGACACGCGGTTGGCGGTGTTTCAGCGACAACAAACCCTGTATATGGTTAGCCTGATTGATGTGGTATCTGATGGACTGTCGGCGGTGTATACGTTTTTTGACCCTGCGGCGGACCATGATAGTCCTGGTGTATTAAATGTGCTGTGGCAGATTGATTTGACACGCCAGTTGGGGTTACCCTACTTGTATCTGGGATATTGGATCGCTGAAAGCCGTAAAATGGCGTACAAGCAACAGTACCAACCACTGGAAGTCTGGTTGGACGGCGCATGGCGTGAATGGCAGGCAGTACAACAATAGCAAACGCGATGTGGTTGATGACGGGGAGCAGGTATGCAGCAGTATCTTGATTTGATGCGCCATGTGCGCACGCACGGCACCATGAAAGCCGATCGTACGGGCACGGGCACTTTGTCGGTTTTTGGCTATCAGATGCGGTTTGATCTGGCGCGCGGGTTTCCTTTGGTGACCACAAAAAAGTGCCATGTGCGGTCGATTTTTCATGAGTTGTTATGGTTTTTGCGCGGTGAGACCAATATTCGCTATTTGCGTGAGCATGGCGTGACCATTTGGGACGAATGGGCAGATGCCGAAGGGGAACTGGGTCCGGTGTATGGGCGGCAATGGCGCAGCTGGCCTACGCCGGACGGGCGACATGTTGACCAGATAAGTGAGGTGATTCGGCAGATTCGCACACAACCCGATTCGCGTCGCATGGTGGTGTCGGCGTGGAATGTCGGTGAACTGGACAACATGGCGTTGGCGCCTTGCCATGCTTTGTTTCAGTTTTATGTTGCCGATGGAAAATTGAGTTGTCAGTTGTACCAACGCAGCGCCGATATTTTTCTGGGGGTGCCATTCAACATTGCCAGTTATGCGCTACTGACCATGATGGTCGCTCAGGTGACAGGGCTTTTGCCGGGAGAGTTCATTCATACGCTGGGTGATGCGCATTTGTATCTTAACCATTTGCAGCAGGTAGACGAGCAGTTGTCACGACAACCACGCCCTTTGCCGCAGGTGCGACTGAACCCCCAGATTCAGGATATATTCGCTTTCACCTTTGAGGACATCGAACTGATGAATTATGATCCCCATCCCGCTATCAAGGCGCCGGTGGCTATCTGACCTGTTTTGATGCACCTTTGACAAATCGCCATGATAGATTTTAGTAAAAAGCGCGTTCTGATTATTGATGATAGCCAAGCCATGGCGTCATCGTTGCGTATGACATTGACAAATTTTGGTATGACGCGCAGCGAAATGGCCAATACTGCTGGTGAAGCGCTATTCCGCATCCGCAATCGTGAATTTGACATGATTGTCTGCGATTACAATCTTGGCGAAGGCACGGACGGGCAACAATTGCTGGAAACCTTGCGTCGGCAGGAAGTTATCTTGCCCTCGGTGGTTTTTTTGATGGTGACCGCCGAGAGACAATACGAAAAAGTCGTGCTGTGCGCGGAAATGGCGCCTGACGACTATCTGCTCAAACCATTTACTGCTGAAACAATGCGGGTGAGGCTGGAGCGGGTGTTTGAGAAAAAAGAAGCCTTTGCGCCAATTTATCATCAGTTGATACAGAATGACATTGGTGCGGCACTTGCTGCCTGCGATACTTTACTGGTTGACCGGACACGTTATGTGATTGATGTCATGCGCATGAAGGGTGAATTGCTGCTGGAATTGGGACGTGAGGAGGAAGCGCAGCAATTGTATGAACAGATTCTTGCCACGCGTGCCGTGCCTTGGGCGCGGCTTGGTCTGGCGCGCGCCATGCGTGCCACGGGCGAGCTTGACGCGGCGAATGACCAGTTGCAACTGGCCATCGAGGAAATGCCGGAATTTTTGCCCGCTTATGATCTGTTGGCAAAAGTGGAGGAAGAACAAGGTGATACGGAAAAAGCACAGCAGACTTTGGACAAAGCCATCAAAGTATCGCCTGGCAATGTCACGCGTCAGACCGCGTTTGGCGAGGTGGCGTATCGTAACGGAGATTTGACAACGGCGGCGCAGGCATTTGGTAGAGTGGTGGAAAGTAACCGCAATGCTTTCATGCGGTCACCACAGGAATTTGTCAATCTTGGACGCATACAGCTGGAGCAGCAGCAATTCGACAAGGCGTTGCAAACCCTGAATGGTGCGCGTAGCGTGTTCGGGGACGACCCACAGATGGAACTGTCTGTGTCAACCATGGAATCGTTGACACATCAGGTGGCGGGCAATGCAGACAAGGCACGAGATGCATTGGACAGGGCATTGGCTGCGCGCGATCAGGCCAGACTCAACCTCGGTGATGCTACAGCGCTGGATCTGGCCAAGGCATGTTTTCTAAATGGTAAAGAAGACGAAGCGCGCGCGTTGGTCAAAGAAATGACCAGTAATTTTTATGACGATACCCGATTGCAGCAATCCGTACGGCAAATGTTGAAATCTGTCGGGCGTGAACATGAAAGTAAATCGTTGGTGGAAGATAGCGCCATGGAAGTCGTGAAATTGAATAACGAAGGCGTGCTGTTGGCACGTCAGGGGAATCTGCAAGGTGCTATTGACCTGTTACTTGAAGCCAGCCACCGTATGCCACAGAATATTCAGTTGGCATTGAATGCTGCGCAGGCCATGATCGTGGAGAGTGACCGTTATGGATGGAATACCGAGCACATGAAAGTCGCACAACAGTTGCTTGCCGTGCATGAAACGCGATATGGAAAACTGGATAAATTTAAGAAAATCAAGGTAATGATGAAGGATGTCGGCGCTAAATTCGGAGTAGACCTATGAACACACCAGAAACGGATGGTCTGGCGTTCAAGACTGTGCTGGCAGCCAATTTGCATGAAACCAAGAATATTCTGGCACAATTGATGCTGCGGCTGGATAACATGGACAGCCATACTGCCGCTGTTCGCGATGCGCGATTGCTGTGCCAACAGGTGTCCGATCGCATGGTGCAAATGTTGTTGCTGTTCGAATTGCAGGCAGAACGGTTGGTTCCGCAGTATGAGGCACACAACCCGGCAGATTTTCTGGCTGAATTGCGCGAAAATGCCCGTTCTTGGGTAGATGGGCACTTGCATATTGACAGTGAAGAAGACGGTGCGCCGGATTATTGGTATTTTGATCGATCTCTGGTCGAAATGGCCATGATGAATGCACTGCATAATGCGGTGCGTCATGCGTCTGCACGCCTGGTGTTGCGTACTGGCGTGCGTAATGGCAGATTACTGTTTGAAGTCGAGGATGATGGCGCTGGTTATTCGGCCTCGGTGTTGTCAGCGCAGCAAGATGAGCCATTGCCGGTGTCGCAGGATGGTACTGGCCTTGGTCTGTATTTCTCGGCACTGATTGCGCGTGCGCATGTCAATAAGGGACAGCATGGGGAATTATTGTTGCACAATGGGGAAGCGGGCGGCGCGGTGTTTTCACTGCTGTTGCCCTGACATTTTTTTGACGAGTCGCAAAGTAATGACAAGATGAATTTACACGAATATCAGGCAAAACAGATTCTCCGCGAGCAAGGCGTGAATACGCCGCGCGGTGTGATAGTGGAAAATGCGGCGCATGCCGAATTGGCCGCCAGCGGTTATCTGGGCGGTGACTCCTGGGTCATCAAGGCACAAGTGCATGCCGGCGGGCG
>JAJYGL010000184.1 GCA_021790625.1 Pseudomonadota bacterium
GCAAGTACAATGGTTTTTTCAACGACCTGTCCGGCAACCGGCAACGAATGACCAAATTCTACTGTGGATGCCCCATGTGATACAGCGTTTCTCGTGCCGCTTCGTAATGTGGGGAAAGAATCACCAGTTCCACCCGCCGGTTGCGCGCCCGGTCTTCCGGGGTATCATTCGGAACGACAGGATCATTCGAACCATAACCCACTACTTTCAGTCTGTTTTCCGCAATACCATCGGCCACCAAGGCGCGCGCCACGCTGCTGGCTCTTACCGCCGACAATTCCCAGTTGGATGGAAACAAAGGACTCTTGATCGGTTGATCATCACTATAACCATCAACCTCCATGTTATACCGTTGCGACTGCAATGTTGTTGCAATTGCCTGTATGGCGCGTAGCGATTCCGTGCTCAATTTGGCTTCGCCGGAAGGAAACAACAGACTGGCATTGATTTCCACATCGACACCGCGCGAGGTCTGGCTGACGCGCACCATACCCTGCTGCACCAGATTGCTCAGGCTGCTGGAAATATTCTTGGCCATATCATCCATTTTCCTTGCTTCGTCATCCTGCTTGACGACATTGGCCTTTGGCAACGACCGATTGATGATGACTCCACCTGGTTTGGCAATGGGTTTTGGCGTCACGCCAACCGCCGGATTTCGCCCGAACGCAGTACCCAACGATGCTGTCAAGATACGGTATTTGTTGACATTTACAGCAGAAATGGCATACATCACCACAAAAAAAGCGAACAAAAGGGTAATGAAATCGGCGTATGACACCATCCAGCGTTCGGGGTTGTCTTCATCATCCTCAAAATGTTTGCGTGCCATGATTTCTATCTTGAAACATGATTTTTATCTTAAAAAGTGACAGGAACTGCAACCTGAGTGTTATTTAAGAAATGCGGTCAAGCGATCTTCAATCACGCGGGGATGCTCACCATAACCAATTGCCAACAAGCCCTCCATGACCAATTCTTTGCCACGCACCTGCTGAGCGATTATCGCCTTGATACGATTGGCAATCGGCAGATAAACCAGATTGGCCAGCCCGACGCCATACACCGTGGCGACGAACGCTACAGCAATACCCCCGCCAAGCTTGGTCGGGTCAGACAAATGCTCCATGATGCGAATCAACCCGAGCACCGCGCCCAAAATGCCGATGGTAGGTGAATAACCACCGGCGGCTTCCCAGATTTTGACCGCCTGACGCAATTCAAACTCATATGCCTGAATTTCAGCCTCCAGAATCTCGCGCAATTTTACCAGATCGATACCGTCTATCATCAATCGTAAACCTTTGGCAACGAATTCATCGTTACTGGCACGCATGTGTGATTCGAGACTCAACAAACCCTCGCGGCGTACATTCTGTCCCCAGACCGCCACATGATGCAACATGTTCTGCCGTTGATCAGCGGGCGGATACACCATCCAGCGCGTCAACTTCAGTCCGCGCACAAAAACTGGCAAGCGCGTCTGCACGATGACGGCACCAACCGTACCTGAAAACACAATCGCAAAAGCCGCCGGTTGCAGCAACGACGCAACATGCCCGCCGTCGAGACCATACGATACCAAAATACCGACAAACGCCAGCAGGACCCCAATCAGTCCGCTCCAGTCCATTCCTGCCCCCTGAGTTTGGCACGGATACGCGCAATGGCCTGGCTGTGCAATTGACAGACCCGCGATTCAGACACACCCATGACGGCGCCGATTTCCTTCAAATTCATTTCCTGCTCGTAATACAGCCCCATCAGGATTTTTTCTCGTTCTGGCAAATCGTCAATGGCTTCCACCACAGCCAGTTTGAATCCTTCCTCCATCAATCCTGTCAAAGGATCACTGTCCTCCGACACCATGTAACGCTCCAGAAAACTGTCGCGTTCGTCACCCTCATCCTGAAAATCTTCATAATAGACCAATTGATGCCCGCCGCCATCAGACAGCTTGTCCTGATACTCAGCCAGACTCAACCCCAATTCACGCGCGAGTTCGAGTTCACTTGGCGCGCGCCCCATCTTTTGTTGCAACTTGGTCATGGCCGTTTCGATTTTGCGCATATCCTGTCGCACATTGCGCGGCAACCAGTCCATTCCCCGCAGCTCGTCGAGCATCGCTCCCCGTATGCGTTGCACGGCATAGGTTTCAAACTGCGCGCCATGGGTCGATTCATAGCGCTCAACCGCATCGAGCAGGCCAATCATGCCAGCCTGTATCAAATCATCGACTTCAACACTGGGCGGAAGCTTTGCCTTTAATTGGTAAGCCAGACGTTTCACCATCGGAGCATGGTCAATCAATACTTGTGTTTTATCGGATTTTCCACTCAGGGTATACATGTATCAATAAGATATCTGGCATTCAAAGCAGGCTAAACTGCCCCGCTATCTGCCGAAAAGCCACTGATGCCACCGCCGAAGGAAAGGCATCAATCACGGAACGTCCTGCCCGCGCCGCACGCGACAGGTGATCGTCCGGCGGGACAAATCCCATGTAGGTCAGCGGCGTGGCCAGGTAACGTTTGGCGGTTTGTGCAAGATTAGCATAAATCATCCGTGCGCGATGCTCTTCTGTTTGCGTGACCAACACACCAAAGCGGGTGCGGCCGGATACCGCACTCAAGCGCTTTATCAAAGTATAGCCGGATTTGATGGATTCTGTCTGCCCGCTGACCTGTATCACCAACTGGGTCTGGTCGAGCGCAAACAATGGCAATTCGTCTCGTTCATCGATCTCGGCATCGGTCAACACGATATCGAAACGTCGCGCCAACGCTCCAAACAGCGCGGATATGGCACCATCCCGATCTTCGCGTCTGAGATCATGACAGCGCCCGTGACTGATCGACGCAAAGGAAAATCCAGCATCGATTTTCTGCACCGCCATCGTGGCCGGTTCGCCATCTGTTGCCGTTTCCAGCAAACAGGGCACTCGTCTTGCCCCAAGACTGGCGCCTACCCGCGGATAACGGCGAGCGTCCAGCAACAGAACCTGACTACCCATTGCCTTGAGACCAACCGCCAAATTGCCCAACATCAGATGACGTGCCGTATCTTCCAGCGTCGAAAGAATGGTGACACAACGCGGTTTCGGCGTTGCCAGCATGCGCCGCAAACCATCAGCCTGATCATTGTAGAAATCAACCAAAGGACACCTCACGCATCGACTGAGTGGAGACGCTACCCATCAGTACCGACAAGTCATCTTCGTCATAACGGAATGCTGCCATTTCGCGCCGCACGCGAAATGCCCGATCAACCAGCAATTCCCTATTCATCAAATGCAAATCTTCGGGTACGCGCTGCCCGTTGGCCGCATAATACAATAACAATTTATTACGAATCATGACGTCCAACACATTCCCCATGGTAGCCGCCTCGTCCAGTTTGGTCACAATGCAACCCGCCAGCCCTGACCCTTGGTAAGCACGCACCACTTCGTTGAGCGTTTCGCCCGTCGAAGTGGCATTCAGACATAACAGGCGTCGCACGTCTGCATTAGCGCCAGATAGCATGGCAACCTGCTCGGCTACCATGTGGTCACGTTGATTCATGCCAACGGTATCAATCAAAATGGTATGTTTATTGCGTAATTCCGCCAACGCAATACGTAAATCGCTTTCATCGCGCACCGTATGCACCATGACACCGAGTATCTTGCCATAAATACGCAATTGCTCATGCCCGCCGATACGATAACCGTCAGTCGTAATCAACGCCAGATTATGCGCGCCGTGGCGCATGACACAACGTGCCGCCAGTTTGGCAGTCGTGGTTGTCTTGCCAACGCCGGTCGGCCCCACCAGCGCAAAAATTCCGCCGCGGTCCAGCACATCCTGCTCGTTCGACAGCACCTGAAGATTACGTGCCAACGCTGATTTCACCCATGCCAGACCGGATTCCACGGTTTTCCCTTCGGGCAAATGCGTCAACACATGCCGGGACAACGCCGGGCTGAATCCGGCAGACAACAACTCTCGCAACAAAACACTGTGCGCAGGATTTCGTTGACGCTGGCTGTCCCAGGCCATATCTGCCATCTGCTGCGCCAGCATCTGCCGCATTTCGCGCACTTCCTGCATCATTCGCGCCATGTCAGCAGGAACGGCAGCGGAATGACCAGCCACAGAAGACGTGGTAGGCGTAGCCGTGGCCGTTGCTGTGAACTCGCGCCCGGACGGAAATTGACGTGGCGCATCCTTGTTCGAAGAAGAGCGAAAAGCAGCCGTCGTCTGACCAAAATCCAGTACCGCCTCGGCTTCAGGCTCTACCCGCGCATTGGCCAGCGACGCGATATCGGCGTCAGCCATGGCCATGATCTCGACCCCTTCTGCCACGCTGCGATTGGACAA
>JAJYGL010000052.1 GCA_021790625.1 Pseudomonadota bacterium
TTACCTGCCACCCACGCACATAAATTCTGTCCAGCGACAACACCGGGAAATGAGCTGGGAAACTTTTCGCTGTTTGTCCGTGTACGCTCACAAATACTTCCTGCAATCCCACAGCAGCAGCAAAATGGCGACCAGCGCTGCCACGCCAGTCATTAAAATCCCCGGCAATAATCAAAGGGGCATTTGTCGGCACAGATTCCTGCACGCGTTGCCGCAACATGGCCAATTGACGGCGACGACTCTGTTCAAACAACGACAGATGCACACACATCAAATGCACGGGTTCGACTAGCTGTGGGATAACGATTTGCGCATGCAACAAGCCGCGAGATTCAAACGCGTGCGCGGAAATATCCAGGTTCTCGCTGTCCACGACAGGATAGCGCGACAAAATGGCATTACCATGATGTCCGGCAGCATAGATTGCGTTTTTCCCATACACATGGTTTTCCCACTCGTGTTCTGCCAGAAATTCATGCTGTGACATGGACGGCCAGTTACGCCAACGTTGCGCGTGTCCTGTATGCCTGCCCTGCACTTCCTGCAAAAACACGATATCCGCCTGTAAGGCCTGTAATTGGTCGCGTAACTCATGAATAACCATGTGCCGGTTAAAATACGAAAATCCTTTGTGGATATTATGACTTGCTATCCGCAATGATATTTGCATGGTAAATGATCGGTGTTTGCCTAGTAATGTGCCTAGTAATGTGCCCGGTAATGCGCCTGGTAATCTGCCTGAAATCAGCGCGCTGCCCGCCGCAACATCACTATGCCAACCAGTAAAAACACAAAAGTCGGCAGGGTGACACTAAACCAGGGTGCCCAGTTATTGAGCAATCCCATGTAAGCGAACAAACGGTTAAACAAGTGATATCCCAAGCCGGCCATGATACCGACAAACACCCGTGTACTGACCGAACCTGCACGAGGCCGGTGCCAAGCAAAGGGCATTGCCAGCAACAACATCACCGGAGCAGCCAAAGGGTATACCAATTTGCTCCACAAGGCGATTTCATAACGTTGATCAGGTTGATGATTGGCGCGCAAATGCAGAACATACGCCCACAAATCAGGCGCAGACATTTTTTCAGGCGCAATCAGCAAGACATTCATGATGGCTGGCGTCAAAACAGATTGCCATTGCCGACTGGGCAAATGTGTGACCTGAATGCCTGTCGTATTAAAATCCGTCTCGGCAATCTGGCGCAACAGCCAGACGTTATCATGCAAAAAATCGCCCCGTGCCGCATTGACAATGCGCAACAAACGAAAAGCATCGTCAAACGTATAAATGTTGACATCGCGCAGATTCCCATCCGCAGTAATTTCACGCACATTGATAAACTGATCGTGATCGCGCACCCACACGCCAGAACGAAACGCCTGAGCGACAAGTTGATGCGTTGCTTTCAGCTTCATCTGTTCTGCATAGCGATCGGTTGCCGGTGCCACGATCTCGCCCAAGATCAGCGTCAATACCGTAAAAATCAGCCCAATCCCCATCAAATATACGGCAATACGCTGCATGGACAATCCGGAAGCCAGCATGATGGTCAATTCGGAGTTGGCCACCATGCGGGATAACGCCAGCAAACTGCCAATCAGCGCCGCAACCGGCAACAAATCATACAGATGCCCTGGTATATTCAGTGTCACGTACAACAGCACACGGGCAAAACCATATCCTCCTTTGCCCATGACATCGAGTTCATTAATGAAATCAAACAGCGCAAACAGGGCGGCCAGCGCTGCGAACACAAAAAAGGAAAATGTTAGCACTTCCCGCATCAGGTAAGTTACCAGAATCCGCATCAACGCCACCCCAATTGCCGCAACGTGGTGCGCTGCCAGAACATGAACATCGCCAGACCGAGCATCAGCACATGCAAACCTGCCAACCCCAGCAGAAAGGACAAACGTCCCTGCCAAACCCAAGATTGCATGACGCCCAACAAATTGTTGTAAATCACAAAAACCAGCAGACCAAGAATCAGCGTAAATGATCGTCCAGCGCGAGGGTTGACGAAACTCAGGGGTACCGCCAGCAAAGCCAGCACCAGCGCACTCAACGGAAATCCGGCGCGCCAGACAAATTCGGCCAGGTTGACATTATTCGGATGGCGCAACAAATCCAGCGTTGGCGTTGCATTTGCACCGTAATCACGGTGCAGAATCACTGTCTGAGGCGAAATGTGCATCCAGTATTCGCCAAACTCGGAGATCTTATAATCGGCCTGCCCGGCATTCCCCTCGTAACGGCGCCCATTTTCCAGCACCAGATAACGTTCACCATTCGCCAATTGCCGGTGCACACCGGTTTGCGCCACGGTAATCCCCAATGCGTGATTATCCACCGATTGCACGAATACATTCTTGATTTGCGACCCATTCGCCGCCAGTGACTCGACGAAGTAGACACTGTCCGACTGCCTGGCTTCCGTAAACATACCCGGCGAAATTACCGACAACTCATCGCGTCGATCCAGCATTTGCCGAAAATCATCCTTTTTGCTCAGTGCCCACGGGATGACCGCAAAATCCAATACCGCAATCGTCAAGACAATGGGTAAGGCAAACACAAGAACCGGCCGTATCCAACGCCACAAACTGACACCGGCGCCAGCCCAGATAGCCATTTCACTATCACGATACGCACGTGCAAATACCGAAATAACCGCAATAAACAGCGTCAATGACAAAATCAATGGTAAAAAATTGAAAACTCCAAACCCCAAAAAGGCCAGCACGGCATCAACGGCCAATTCGCCATGCGCGGCATCACCCAGCAAACGAATCAGCAAAGTGGTCGCCGTAATGGTCAATAAAATCAGGAAGACGCCAACATAATTGAAAACCAGTTCACGCCACAGCGCGCGCTCGTATAGCATGACCAGACTTAAATTTTTGACATTTGACGAAAGACTGCAAATAATGCAGGGGTTATCTTCTTTTTCATTCGGACACTCGAGCCATCATGGAACTCACCATCAAATACACCCCACTGGAAAAACAACGTGCCGCCTGCATTGTCGTCGGCATCTACGAATCGCGCCAATTATCCGCCAGCGCACAGATTTTGAACAGCATCAGCGAAGGATATTTGGACAAAATCCTGTCCACCGGCGATATGGATGGTCAAAAAGGCAGTACATTGCTCCTGCATCATGTGCCTCACATCACCAGCGAACGGGTATTGCTGGTCGGGTTGGGCAAAGCCGAGTCGCTCGATGGCAAAACATGGCTGACTGCCATGCAATCTGCCATTACCGCGCTTTTTGCCAGCGCAGCCAATACGGCTGCATTCTATTGTCTCGATGAGACCGTCGCAGAACACAGCAATGAATGGAAAATAGAACAATTGGCGCTTTTGCTGCGCGCACAAGCGTTCCTGCCCGGAAAACTGAAAAAGAAACCAGAAATACCAGCAAAAATTCCGAAAAAAATCAGTTTTGTCGTTGCCGAGAACGAATCATCGGCCGCCAAAGCCACCCTTGATCTTGCTGTTGCCATCGCCAACGGGATGGAACTTGCAAAAGATCTGGGCAATTTGCCTGGCAATATCTGCACACCTGAATATCTGGCCGGGCAGGCAAAGAAACTCGCCAAAGAGTTTCAGCTCGATTGCGAAATCCTTGAACGCAAAGACATGGAAAAACTCGGCATGAATGCCTTGCTGGCTGTCGCACAGGGCAGCAGCCAGCCGCCAAAATTCATTCTGGTGCATTATCGTGGTGGCAAATCTGCGCAAGCACCGATCGTACTGGTCGGCAAAGGCATTACGTTTGATGCGGGCGGCATTTCACTCAAACCCGCAGCCGAAATGGACGAAATGAAATATGATATGGGCGGAGCAGCCAGCGTACTCGGTGCGTTACATGCCTGTGCCACGCTGAAATTACCCATCAACCTGACCATTGCCATCCCCAGCTGCGAAAACCTGCCCGATGGCATGGCCGTCAAACCAGGCGACATCGTCACCACGATGTCTGGCCAGACGGTCGAAATTCTCAACACCGACGCCGAAGGCCGCCTGATTCTGTGTGATGCACTGACGTATGTCGAACGCTTCAAGCCTGCGGTGGTTATCGATGTCGCCACTTTGACCGGCGCGTGTGTCATTGCACTGGGGCACCATGCCACTGGTCTGTTCAGCAATCAGGAAGCGTTATCTATCGAGTTGGAACAAGCCGGACTGGCGGCACACGATCGGGCATGGCCATTACCACTTTGGGACGACTACCAGAGCCAGTTGGACAGCAATTTTGCCGACATTGGCAACATTGGTGGCCGGCCAGCCGGTTCGATTACCGCTGCCTGCTTCCTGTCACG
>JAJYGL010000262.1 GCA_021790625.1 Pseudomonadota bacterium
CGCTTCATGTGCGGTTTTTCCGCTCTGCACGCAATCATCATCTCGGCATTATTGATGGCACCAAGCAACTGGTGGCAACGCAGCCACTTATACAGCGGTTATATTCTACTGATGCACCCCCATCAGGTATTACAGGCACTCGCGCCATGGCAAAAAAACCGCATCATGGCCACCAACGATTATTCCACCTCTGCCATTTTACAGTACCATGCCCGGCAACCCTTCATCGTGTATGGCATGGGTTCAAAACACGCGCGCCAAAACGACATCATCACCGATTTTCGCCGTCTGGATGGCAAGAATCTGCTGATTTTCGATAAATCGCCGACCCGGGCAAGTGACTATACCCCCTATTTTTCCAGCGTCACTCGCCTGACAATACAGGTAGACAAGGCCACATTTTATGTGGCACTGGGAAATCAGTTTAACTATGCCACGTACCAACAACACGTCCTCACCGACATCCGCGACCGGTATTACCGAATACCGCAATACCTGCCGCACACACCATGTTATTTCTGTACCCGTTATTTTCCCGATGCAAACAGCCGTTTTCAGCCTTAGCCCCCCCTTGCATGCCAAACACGCGTTCAGCAGCGCAAAACAGACCTCCGGCCCATTCCGCTCAATCAGAGGATAACGCAGCAATGATGCACTCAAAGCCCTTGCGTTGATCGGCAGGAAACTCCCCCATTGCCAGGGAAACCTGTCGGGCGAGTTCCCGCAGACGCCATTCGATTTCAAAAATAATTGTCTCGATTTCGAGCGATAAACAAACCAGATCATTACTGGATAAAGTGCCATTATTCATGCACTCCGAAATCCCGGTGGAGTGCATGGTACGGCGCAACATCAACACCCGTTCAAGAATTCGATCCTGCAATCTGGCGGCGCCGCCAGCCAGCTTCACCTGCTGTTCGATCTGTACCAGTGTGTCGCTTAAAATCGAATCGATCCGCTTGGCGCGAATGATGACATCCTCGGCGCACGTGGCGGTTTGTGAACTGAAGTCCACCTTGTCGTCCGGCTTCGATAAGGTTGAAAACAGGGAAACGATCTCCTTGGGATACTCGCCAGGAACCACCTTTATCGCCAGACACGCGCGTTCCCGCACATGGCCGTCTTTGGAAAAGACACCGCACAGGGCTTCGGTAACGAGCAGGATATTGCCCATTGTACTGATATCCTTGGCGCCAAGCAGCTTCGGATATCCAAAACCGTTTGGCCGTTCATGATGCTCGGCAATCGCAGTAGAGATGGATTTTGACAGCGACATGGTTCCTTCGATGACCATCTGGCCGATACGCGGATGCGCCGCGATATGCTTCCATTCCTCAGGCGTCAAGGCACGCCCGCGCTGGCGAAATTCGGGATTGATATACAGTTCACCGACATCGTGCAGCAAAGCCGCTATTGCAAGGTTCTGCAGTTGCGCGGAATCCATACCGAATTGCGCCCCCAGCCCCAGGCTGATAACCACAGCCAGCGCCATATGGTTATGCGTGCCATCTTTCGAGGTGGACGCCATGCTTGCCAGCATCGTACTGATGCGCCCTATTTGCATTCCCCGGATCGTGGACATGACCTCGCTGCGAACGCTGGCGGACTTCAAGAGCGTTGCCAGCAGGGGGATTTTATCAAGCAACATTTCCACTTCGGCCACCAGTTTGGCGGGAGTGAGGCCATCGCTGACGGACAGGCTCGCTTCAAGCGGCTGGCTGAGTTTGAAGAGCAGCAAACGCTCATGCAGTCTTTGATCGACACGGGCGCCCTTGGCCACCAGCTTGATTCCGCGCGCATCGAACACATCCTCGCAAGCCACCACCTCATGGGTAAGGGCAAGCGCCTCCACATTCTTGACATAGTGGGCATTAGGCTGCGTCAGATCTAAAACATCAGATTGCTCGGTCATCTTTCACCAACACCACGTCCTCAGCCCGTCGAGAATACTTGCTCAATAAAAAATCTCATGCGAGATTTGCATTTTCGATCTAAAAGGTCACAGGTGACAGATGGAAAATAACGAAACCAGCACAACATGACTGCAATTCAGCCATATCAGACACCCCTTTTAGAATGCGCCTCCCTTGAACAGATTCGCAACAAAAAACCTGTCCTCAGTTCCCTGATAATCTCGCTGTCATCAATAATGACCCAAACTGGTACTTTTCTTCCCCTTATCGATAAGGGTGACTTTTTATGGAACATGAAACTTTGATTGGGCCAAATTCTAACAGCCACTTTGCAAACTGGCTAATACATTTTACTGATACAGTTTAGACGCAAACAGCCAATAAAAAAGCCACCTGTCGCAACAGATGGCTTTCTTATGCCGCACGACAACGCTGACTGCGTTGTCCGGCAGAAACCGTTCAAATGACCGAAGCGTTATTTGAGCTTGATTTCCTTATACAAAACGTGCTTGCGTGCTTTGGGATCGAATTTCATGAACTCAAGCTTTTCGGGCGTTGTACGCTTGTTTTTGCTGGTAGTATAAAAATGTCCGGTACCCGCACTGGACTCCAGTTTGATTTTTTCGCGAATTTTACTTGCCATGCCATTCTTCCTTTACACTTGCCCGCTTTTGATGGCGAGCTCTTCCAGCACAGCTTCAATGCCTTTTTTGTCGATGGTACGCAATGCAGCCGCACTCACACGCAGACGAATAAAGCGATTTTCACTTTCCAGCCAAAAGCGACGAGATTGCAGATTCGGCAAAAAACGACGCTTGGTTTTGTTATTGGCATGAGAAACATTGTTTCCCACCATCGGCGATTTGCCGGTAATTTGACACACGCGGGCCATGACGAGCTCCGGAATTCAGAAAGGGTGAATTTATACCATATAAAAAGCATATCCGTCAAGAATCTGTTAAGCAATTTACAAGTTGCCTACTCAGATGAAACAACCAGATACATCCATAACACCCACAAATTATCGTTATAAATCAATTATAATATCGCATGCGACCAAAAAATTTGTCCGACACAACCCATTATTAAAGAATTATCGATTCATCTTCATATCGCCGCGACGGAATGCAAATTCGTGATTTCTTGGCCGGTCAATACACCGTCCATTTTCACGAAAAGCAATTTTACGCTATACTGGAAGCTTGCGATATCATTACAACTCGACCGACATATCTGTTTTTACGGAAACCTCTCCACATGACCAATCGCCAAATACCCATGTTCCGCATCCGGAACGAATCATTGCTGCCCATCGTGCAGGGCGGGATGGGGGTAGGGATTTCCGCGCACCGGCTCGCTGGTACGGTTGCCAACCTCGGTGCCGTTGGCACGATAGCCAGCATCGACCTGCATCACCACCATACCGATCTGGTGGAACAGGCACGACATTGCCGTGACCGTGACACGCTCAACCAAATAAACTTTGAAGCTTTACGCCGTGAAGTTCATGGCGCGCTGGATCTGGCGCAGGGCAAAGGGCTCGTTGCCGTCAATGTCATGAAAGCCGTCAGCGAAAATGCGAGTCTGGTCAGGATCGCCTGTGAGTCAGGGGCACAAGCCATTGTCATGGGCGCCGGATTGCCCTTGGACCTGCCCGAATTGACCGAAGGATTCCCCGATATTGCGCTTGTTCCCATCTTGTCGGACGCGCGCGGCATTTCTATCCTGCTCAAAAAATGGATGCGCAAAAACCGTCTGCCCGATGCCATCGTCATCGAGCATCCGCGCTATGCTGGCGGACACTTGGGCGCCCCCCGCCCGGAAGACTTGCTGGACCCTCGCTTCGATTTTCCCGGCGTGCTGGAAAATGTTTTGCAACAACTGCATGAACTGCAACTGGAAAGTGAAAATATCCCTCTCATTCCGGCAGGCGGCATCAACCACCCGCACCGCGTGCGCGAATTACTCGCACTAGGCGCGTCTGCAGTACAACTGGGCACGCCATTTGCCGTCACTGAAGAAGGCGATGCCCATATCAACTTCAAACACGTTCTCGCCAACGCAAAGCCGGAAGACATCGTTACCTTCATGAGTGTGGCTGGTCTGCCGGCACGCGCCGTGCGCACGCCCTGGCTCGAAAACTACCTGAAGCGCGAAGAAAAACTGCGTGGCTACGCCAAAAGCAGCCCAGACCGCTGTGCGTCCGGACTGCACTGCCTGACCCAGTGTGGATTGCGTGACGGCATCACCAAGGCAGGCCAATTCTGCATCGACTCGCAACTGGCTGCCGCCCTGAACGGTGATGTCGAAAAAGGGCTGTTTTTTCGCGGCTCCGAATCACTCCCGTTTGGAGATGCCATTCGTCCTGCCAGAGAATTGGTGGATTACATGCTGAGCGAGCTCTAAGG
>JAJYGL010000072.1 GCA_021790625.1 Pseudomonadota bacterium
CCAGTTTGGCGCAAAGCCATTATTTGAAAACGTCTCGGTCAAATTCGGCGATGGCAATCGTTACGGCCTGATTGGCGCCAACGGTTGCGGCAAATCCACTTTCATGAAAATTCTGGCCGGACAACTCGCCCCGACCAGCGGACAGGTCATGCTGGATACCGGCGACAAGCTGGGCTGGCTGCGACAGGACCAATTCGCTTACGAAGACCAGACCGTGCTGGATGTGGTCATGCAGGGCGACGCAGAATTATGGGCGGTCAAGCACGAACGTGACAGCATCTACGCCAACCCGGATGCCAGCGAAGACGATTACATGCATGCCGCCGAACTGGAAGGCAAGTTTGCCGAACTGGATGGCTATTCGGCAGAAGCCCGCGCGGGAGAACTGCTGCTGGGCGTCGGTATTGCTGAATCTTTACACAATGGTCCCATGCAGGCAGTTGCGCCCGGATGGAAATTGCGCGTGCTGCTGACACAAGTGCTGTTTGGCAACCCCGACATCATGCTGCTAGACGAACCGACCAACAACCTTGACATCAACGCCATTCGCTGGCTGGAGCACATACTGGACGAACGGCAATGCACGATGATCATCATCTCGCATGACCGGCATTTTCTGAATTCCATCTGCACCCACATGGCGGATCTGGATTACGGCAAAATCCAGATTTTTCCTGGCAATTACGACGAATACATGATGGCGGCGCAACAGCAACGCGAAGGCATGCAGGCAGCCAATAGCCGCGCCAAAGAAAAAATCGCTGAACTGCAAACCTTCGTTTCGCGTTTTTCTGCCAATGCATCCAAAGCGCGCCAGGCCACTTCTCGCCTGAAACAGATTGACAAACTCAAACAGGACATGACCGTCCTGACGCCGTCGTCCCGCCAATATCCCTACATTCGTTTTGAGCAGGAAAAGCCCTTGCACCGCGCGGTCGTCACCGTGCAAAGCCTGTCGATTGGTTACGATGCCACACCGCTGTGCGACAAATTCAACTTCATGCTCGAAGCTGGCGAACGCCTTGCCATTATCGGTGAAAACGGTGTCGGCAAAACCACCCTGCTCAACACCTTGCTGGAACAGCATCCTGCACTCGGTGGCAGCATCAAATGGGCGGAGAATGCCAATGTGGCCTATTTCGAGCAAAATCACGCCGAAGAATTCGATTCCGACCTCAACCTGTTCGACTGGTTGCAACAATGGGCGCAAGCCAACGATGACGATCAAGCCATTCGAGGCGTGTTGGGCAAGCTGCTATTTTCCGGCGACGACGTCAAAAAATCCGTGCGTGTGCTCTCCGGTGGCGAACAAGGTCGCATGCTGTTCGGCAAATTGATCCTGCAACGCCCCAACGTTCTGGTGCTCGACGAACCCACCAACCACCTGGACATGGAATCCATCGAATCCATCAATACCGCACTGGAACTGTACAAAGGCAGCGTGATTTTCGTGTCGCACGATCGCTCGTTCGTATCATCACTCGCCACGCGCCTGATTGAAATCCGCAATGGCAAGGTAGAAATCTTCAATGGCAATTATGAAGAATTCCTGACCAGTCGTGGGGTGGCATGACCAAACGCATCGTCGTACTGATATCTGGCCGTGGCTCCAACCTGTCCGCCCTGCTGGATGCCGGATTGCCCGTGGTAGGCGTTTTTTCCGACCGTGTGGCCGCAGCAGGACTGACCCTTGCCCAACACCACGGCATCGCCACCGCAACCCTTTCCGCGAGTGAATTCGCGCATCGCGCCGCATACGACGAGGCAGTCGCCGCTCAAATCGACCGCTGGCAGCCCGATGTCGTGGTGCTGGCCGGATACATGCGCATTCTGAGTGACAATTTTGTACAGCACTATCAGAACCGCCTGCTCAACATCCATCCCTCACTATTACCGCACTACCCGGGGCTGAATACCCATGCCCGCGCACTTGCCGATGGCATCAAAATTCACGGTTGCACAGTACATTTTGTTACACCACAACTCGATAGTGGCCCAGTCATCCTGCAAGGTGTTGTACCCGTACATGCCGATGACACGCCGGACACCCTCGCCGCCCGCGTGCTGCGTGCGGAACACCGTATTTATCCACAAGCCATACACTGGTTTCTGGAGGGGCGACTTCATGTAAACGCGGATCAGACTGTCAGCGTTACTGGAATCGATGCTGCCCAACAAAGACTGTTTCTCATGGAAAACTGACATGCGCCCGGCTGGCCGCCCGCCCGCCCTGCCCGTCGTTCAACAGGCGACGCAATCACGTCGGCGCTGGCGCATTGTGCTGGCAGCGCTGATGCTATCCATCCTGCTGCACCTCATGCTATTGGAAAGCTGGCACATTCCGCTTCCCCATTGGCCATCGCCTGCTTTACCATTACAAGTACGACTCGCCAACCCATATACTCCCCATCCAGCCGCAAAACACCTCACGGTTGCCCACTCTGCACATTTGCCCAAACGACGGCCCACAGCTACAACAATCCGACACAGGCCTCTCCTCGCACGGCACACCCTTCACACACCGACACACTCCGCCTTACGCCTGCCCGTCGGTTTGATCCCCACACCAACGCCTGTTGTACCCACACCAGTTGCTTCCCCTATGCCAGCCGGTACTTTGCACCCGACAGAACCTGGCAAATTGTCCACACCATCGATTCCGCCAACGCGCGACATCCACGACCTGCCTAAAAACCTTTTACTGCAATACCGTATTTACCTGGGCGAAGGCGGTATAAATATCGGTCACGCCAGCTACGCCTGGATTCAGGACGACAACCGCTATGCGCTGGCCAGCATCGTACAAGCCGACGGGCTCCTTGCCCTGTTCCAGTCTGGTCGGCTCACCCAGATCAGCACCGGCCACATCAGCCAAGGGCACCTGCTGCCAGACGACTTCGAAATTCAACGCGGTAGCGACTCTCCCAATGCCACCACCCACATTCATATCGACCACACCACGCAACTTGCCACGGTCACCCGGCGTGGAAACACAGCCACCGAACCCGCCCCGGATGGCGCACAAGACATCCTGAGCATTATCTTCGAACTTGCCCTGCGTGCACCGTTTACCAATACCATTACGCTGCCAGTCAGTTCTGGCAAAGCTTTCAAACCCTATCATGCTGCCATCGTTGGTGAAGAAACCATCACCACCCCGCTGGGCAGCCTGCATACCCTGCACATCACCCGTTCGCCGGAAAACGGCGAAAACGACGAAGACGGCATGGACATCTGGCTCGATGAAAACCGGCATTACCTTCCCGTCAAAATCCGTCTGCACGACGGTCAGTTAGGCTGGATCGTGCAAGTCGCCACCAGCGTATCAATTGACACACGGCAAAAAGTAACGCCATAATGAACTCATTGAAAAATTGAAACATTCAGTCCACAAATAGATCTTTTCCTCCGCTAACATAATGAAGAATCACGACACCTGTCAATTTCTGGTCTCCATACTCGATAATCTGGAAGATTTTCAAAAAGATATACCCTTACCGGCACAAGGCAATGAGGATATCGGTCTGGTCATTGATGCCATCAACCGACTCCTGGCAAAGGCCAACGACAAACTGCGCGCAAGCGACCAGGTTTCTGATAGCCTCGCCACAGCAAGTGTGCGAATGGTTCTGCTGGCGGAAGTTCAGGAAAACCTGGACAAGGCAGACAAACAAGTCCGCTCACCAGATGACCTTAATACCTTTTTCAAAAACCTTCTTGTTGATCTCGTTTTCACTGTGGGAGCAAAAAAAGCATTGTTTTTGCCAAAAGAATCCATCGGTTCGGCAAACCAGATCCAGGTCTGTCAATGTAGCGAAGAAGAAATCAAAGCACTGAAACAATCCACTTCATTTCAGCGAATTGTCACCGACACCAGCACATCCAGAACCATCAACACTTACGCTGCCAAAAATGATGAACATGAGACTAGCATAGGGGTTCCCCTGCAGGTAAATCAGCGTCTCGTCGGAGGAATCTTCCTGATTGGCAAGCAGAACGAAACTGATTTCAATCGGGATGATCTGTCTTTGATCGAACATTTGTTGCCAAGTATTCAACGGGTACTGGAACGTATCGACCTCGTTGCCGCATTGGAAGCGAGCAATCGAACCTTGCAGGCAGAGCAGGACAAACTTCGCGCCATGACCAACGAGATCAACCAGACCATGGCGTTTCTTGAAGTGGCAAATGACAATTTGCACAAAAATTTCATTGCTACCGTCCACGTATTTGCCAACCTGCTTGAAATGCGGGAAGGACAAATAGCAGGACATTCACGCCGGGTAGCCGATTTGGCCAGAACATTGGCACAACGGCTCG
>JAJYGL010000128.1 GCA_021790625.1 Pseudomonadota bacterium
GGTTCGAACAGTTCACTTGAAATCTGTCCATAGTTAATCTATACTGTCCATTATGGATAGATATGTAGCGATAGGCGAAGCCTCCGAAGCACTGGGTGTGTCGATTACGACGCTGCGGCGCTGGGAGGCCGAAGGCAAGCTGATACCGGAACGCACAGCGGGACGGCAGCGCCGGTATGACCTTGCCAAACTCAAGCCGGAGTTGTTTCACGCCGCGCCCCAAGACCGCAAAACGATTGCCTATGCCCGCGTTTCCAGTCACGATCAGAAAGACGATCTGGAACGGCAAAAGCAGGTGCTTGAGCTTTATTGCGCCAGGCAGGGCTGGACATTCGAGGTGATTGACGATCTGGGTTCCGGCATGAACTACAACAAAAAAGGCTTGAAACGGCTGCTCGATGAAATCATCGAAGGGCGCGTCGGTCGCTTGGTCGTCACCCACAAAGACCGCCTGTTGCGCTTTGGTGCAGAACTGGTGTTTGCGATTTGCGAGGCGAAAGACGTGGAGGTGCTCATCATCAACAAAGGTGTCGATGCGACGTTCGAGGAAGATTTGGCGAAAGACGTGCTGGAGATCGTCACAGTCTTCAGTGCCCGCTTGTACGGCAGCCGCTCGCGCAAGAACCAGAAGCTGCTCGATGGCATGAAGCAGGCCGTAGAAGCTGCATCATGCTGATCGCCCACAAGATCGCGCTCGACCCGAACAACGCGCAGGCGACTTACTTTGCCCGCGCTGCCGGGACGGCGCGTTTCGCTTACAACTGGGCACTGGCCGAATGGCAACGACAGTACGAAGCATGGAAACTCGACAACAGCCAGCCCAAGCCGTCGCAAATGGCGCTGCGCCGCCAACTCAACGGCATCAAAAGCGAACAGTTCCCGTGGATGCTGGAAATCACCAAGAACGCGCCACAGATGGCGATTATCCAGTTGGGAGCAGCCTTCAACAACTTCTTTGCCGGTCGCGCCAAATTCCCGAAGTTCAGAAAGAAAGGCATCCACGACCGATTCAGCCTGACCAACGATCAATTCAGCATCGACGGTTCCCGCATCCGCATCCCCCATCTTGGCTGGGTGCGGATGCAAGAGGCGTTGCGCTTCACAGGCAAAATCATGTCGGCCACGGTCTCCCGTGTGGCCGACCGCTGGTTTGTCAGCATCAGCGTCGATACCCCAGACGATTCACATCTGCCCAAGGCCAAAAACCAAGGCGTGGTGGGTGTGGATTTGGGCGTATCGGCGCTGGCAACGCTCTCAACGGGAGAGGCCATCACCGGGCCGAAGGCGCACAAGGCTTTGCTGTCCAAGCTGCAACGGCTGTCGCGCAGCCTGTCGCGTAAGATACAAGGCTCGGAGAATCGCAAGAAGGCGAAGGTGAAACTGGCAAGGCTGCACGCCAGAGTCGGCAATATCCGCAAGGATGCGCTCCATAAACTCACGACGGACCTGACGTGCCGGTTCCACACCATCGCCATCGAGGACTTGAACGTGCGTGGCATGGTCAAAAACCGGCACTTGTCGCGCGCCGTGTCTGATATGGGCTTCTTCGAGTTCCGGCGGCAACTGGAGTACAAGGCGGCACAGCGCGGCGGAATGATCGTCGTGGCCGACCGCTGGTATTCGAGTAGTAAAACGTGTTCGGATTGCGGTCAAAAGCTCGAAACTTTGCCGCTGGCGGTACGCGAGTGGGTGTGCCCTGCGTGTGGTTCGGTTCATGATCGAGATGTAAACGCAGCAATCAACTTGAAGAATCTGGCGGTGAGTTCCACCGTCTCAGCCTGTGGAGAGGAAGGCTCTGGCCTTGGGCGCAAGCTCAAGACGAAACCAGCCTCGGTGAAGCAGGAATCCAGCAGCAAAGCGACCTATGGTTAACTTTGCGTAGGTATGGAGGAACGGTTTGAACGGAACCCCGTCGCCTTCATGCTGCCATGCGACCCATGGCGGCAAGGTGGAATCAGACCGGCACAATGGTCAGGGTTTGCAGCAAGTCACGCTCCATTTGGGTGCGGGTTTGCAGTTGGGTCAGGCTGTCGCCAAAAATGAGGAAAGTGTCTTCGGCCCGTTCGCCGTTGGTGCTGACTTTGGCCAATTGCAGGTGAATCTGGTAACGGTCAAAAATTTGCGCAACCGCCAGCAACAGGCCGGGACGATCGCCGGCAGTCAGCTGCAGGGTATGAAAATGGTCGTTTTCATCAGGACGCAGCTGTATTTCGGCGGCGGGCGGGAAGTGTCGCAACTGTCGGCTCAAACGGGGGCGGGATGGCGCCGTAATGGGTGAACCAGATTCCAGATAGCGGGTGAGTTCGTATTCGATGTAACTCAGGAAATCGCGGTAGGTAGTGTCCTGGTTTTGGGGATCGAGGATGGTGAAACTGTCCAGCGCATAATGATGGCGGGTTGTGTGAATGCGCGCATCGACGATATTGTAGCGGATTTTGTCGAAAAAGGCGCAGATGCGCGCGAACAGGCCGGGTGTGTCCGGCATGTAGATGAGGGTGCGTATGCCTTCGCCATCGGGCGACAGACGGGCGCGTACGATGGGTTTGGTTGTCTGGACGCTGTGCCATAAACGGCGGGTGTGCCAGGCGATTTCATTGGCGGTATGGCGAAGAAAGTAACTGTCTTCCAGTTGTTGCCACAAGGCGTCTTCAGTGTGTGGCGAAAGGCCGTACAGGCGCAATAACCGGGTGGCTTCTCGTTTGGTGACGTCGCTACCGGTGGGCTGGCCGTCGTCGTGGGCAAGCTGGCGGCGGCAGGCGTAGAATAATTCGTCCATCAGCTTGGCTTTCCAGGCGTTCCAAACGGTGGGGCTGGTGCCACGGATATCGCAAATGGTCAACAGGTATAGCGCAATCAGATGGCGTTCGCTCGGCATGCGGCGGGCGAAGCGTTCGATGGTTTCCTGATCGCTCAGGTCTTGTTTTTGTGCGGTGGCAGAAAAAAACAGGTGTTCGCGTACCAGCCAGGTGACCAGTTCTGTTTCTGCTGTACCAAGATGGTGTAATTGGCAGAAGCGGCGTGCATCGATGGCACCCAGTTGGGCATGGTCGCCGCCACGACCTTTGGCGATATCGTGAAACAGGGCGGCAAGGTAGAGCAGTTCGGGTTGTTGGAAATGGTTGATGAGTCGACTGGCAAGCGGAAATTCGTGCGCCAGTTCCGGAATGGTCAGACGGCGCAGGTTGCGTATAACGGTCAACGTGTGCTCATCAACGGTATAGATATGGTAGAGATCATATTGCATTTGACCGACGATGCGGCCAAAGACAGGAATATAACGGCCCAGAATGCCGTAGCGGTTGAGGTCGCGCAGGGTGCGGGTGACCGCGTAGGGGGCTTTGAGCAATTGCATGAAACATTTCTGGTTGCGCGTGTCGCGACGAAACTGGTGGTCGACACGGTAGCGCGCGCGCCACAGACTGCGCAGGGTGGAGGCGCTCATGCCGGAGAGTTCCGGGTGTTGCTGCAACAGGTAAAAACTTTCCAGAATGGCGTCCGGCTCGCGTTCAAACAGTTGGTCGTCGATGGCTTTGAGCCGGTTATCCCGGATCTGGAAGCAGCCGGTTATCCCGGATCTGGAAGCGCGCATTGAGTGGGATAGCCGGTAAATCCGGGTTGCCAAAAGCGCGTGCGCGCAGGCTGGGCAGTAGAATGTCACGCAATTGTTCAATGGCTCTGGCCGCCCGATAAAACCGTTGCATGAGACGTTCGCTGGCGCGTCGGTTGATTTGCGGTGCGAGATGGAATTGTTCAGCCAGCGCGGTCTGCCAGGCAAATAGTAGTCGGTCGTCACGGCGGCCTGCGAGTTCATGCAGGCGGGCACGCAAGTTGAACAGAAAGGATTCCAGACGTTTGATCTGGCGTACTTCGTCGCGCGTGAGTAATTGGGCCGGAATGAAATCTTGCCACTCGGCGCCGATGCCGGTGGCCTGAGCCAGCCAGCGCAGGTTGTGCAAATCGCGCAGACCGCCGGGGCTTTCTTTCAGATTGGGTTCCAGTTGACTCGTGCTGTCATGGTAACGGGCATGGCGTTGGTCTTGTTCTGCCAGTTTGCCATCAAAAAAACTTTGAGGGTTCAATTGCTTGAGGCTGCTGGTGCGGAATTGCTGAAACAGTTTGCGGTTGCCGGTGATGTAGTGATTTTCCAGTTGGTTGGTTTGCACGGTCAGATCGTTTTGTGCTTCGGTGAGGCAGTCTGCCAGCGTGCGCACGCTATGGCCGGTTTCGAGTCCGATGTCCCACAGCGAACCAATCAGATGTTCGATGGTGGCTTCGGTATGGGCTGGTGGATCATCGGGCAGCAGAATCAGGATGTCAAT
>JAJYGL010000107.1 GCA_021790625.1 Pseudomonadota bacterium
CGCATCCCACGGTTGCGGGTCGAGGGTGGCGACGGTCAGGTTGTCGTCATGAAAGTATTGGCGCGCAACATCCTGCACCTGGGCAGCGGTGACGGCGTTGATGTGGTTGACTTCGTCGGCGACGGCGCCAGGCGGCAGGCCTTCGCTGACATATTCGCCCAAAAGCATGCCCTGATAAAACATCGAGTCGCGCTGGTAAACTGTCGTGGCCACGACTTGTGCCTTGACACGCGTCAGTTCAGCCATCGAAATGCCATGTTCGGCAATCTCCTGTACCTGGGCGTGCAGCGCAGCCTCCAGATCCTGCGTGGTTTTGTTTTGTACGGGGGTGCCGTCGAGCATGAACAGACCCGGGCCGCGGCCTAGCAGATCGTACTCGGCGCTCGCTTCGCTGGCGATGCGTTGTTCCCGAATGACGTTTTTCCCCAGTCGCGCGCCAGAACTGCCGTCCAGCACGCCTGCCAGCACCGTGAGGGCATATGGTTGCCAGTCGTTTTCATTGTGCAGGGTAGGGACGTGCCACGCCATCAGGATATAGGGTGTTTTGGCGGGCGCCTTGACATGAATGCGCTTGATACCGATTTGTGGCGGCTCGATTTGTGGTTTGCGTACCGGCAAGGGTTTGGCAGGGATGCTGCCAAACCAGCGTTGCGCCAGTGCGCGGACTTCTTCCGGTTTGACGTCGCCAACGACAACCAGCGTAGCGTTGTTGGGCGCATACCAGCGCTGGTACCAGTTGCGTACATCGTTGACAGTCATGTTTTCGATGTCGTTCATCCAGCCGATGACCGGGCGACGTTCAGGGGTGGCTTCGAATGTGGTCGCCATCAGCTGTTCGTATACCAGTGCTTCTGGCTGGTCTTCCGTGCGCATGCGCCGTTCCTCGCGCACAACCTGATTTTCTTTGCGAAAAGAAGCATCATTCAGCAGCAGGTTGTGCATGCGGTCGGCTTCCAGTTTGAATGCCAGCGCCAGGCGATTTTTTTGTAGCTGTTCGAAATAAACGGTGTAATCTTCATTGGTGAAGGCGTTTTCACGCCCACCGGCGGCAGCGATGATCTTGGAGAACTGCCCTTCAGGAACGTCCTTGGTGCCTTTGAACATCATGTGTTCGAGCATGTGCGAAATGCCGGTGGTGCCATTGACCTCGTCCATGCTGCCCACCCGATACCAGAGCTGGCTCACGACGACGGCGGAACGGTGGTCTTCCTGTACGATGACTTGCAACCCGTTGTCCAGGCGAAATTCAACGGGGGCGGCTTGTGCCAGAGGTAGGGCGGTTAGCGCCGCGAATGCCAATAACCATGATTTCATGTCGGTCCTTTTCAATTTTGCGCCATTGATGCGACGCATTAACGCTACGCACGATTGGTGTGCATGATAGAATAAAGCATGGCAGTTTGTCCTGCTTTTGTAACATGGATTGCAATTATCGTGTTTGGTTTCTTCAAAAAATCGGATTCAACAAAAATAGTTGCGCAGCAACCCGTCGCAGAGTCGTTGGAGCAGCATGTCCCGGTAATGGAAAAACCGGAAAAACCCGGGTGGACGGTGCGTTTGCGTCAAGGGTTGAAGCGAACGCGCGAGCAATTGGGACGGCAGTTGTCGGGCGTTTTTTCCCGTGGCGGGAAAATCGACGACGATCTGTACGAAGAGTTGGAAACGGTTCTGTTGACTGCCGATGTGGGCGTGCAGGCAACCACCGCTTTGCTGGATAATCTGCGCCTGCGTGTCAAACAGCAAAAGCTGACGGAAGCTGCGGACATGCGAATGGCCTTGCATGATGCCCTGCTGGAATTGTTGATGCCATTGCAGGCACCATTAGTGGTTGATGGGCATCGTCCTTTTGTGATTATGCTAGCAGGCGTGAACGGTGCAGGAAAAACGACCAGCATCGGCAAACTGGCACATTATTATCAGCAACAAGGTAAATCAGTTTTGCTGGCCGCAGGGGATACTTTTCGGGCAGCAGCCCGTGAACAGTTGCAGGCGTGGGGCGAACGCAACGGCGTAGAGGTGATTGCGCAGCAGCAAGGAGATGCGGCGGCGGTTATCCACGATGCTTATAACGCTGCTCGCGCAAGGGGTGTCGATATTCTGTTGGCCGATACAGCCGGACGTTTGCCGACGCAACTGCATTTGATGGACGAGATTCGCAAGGTTAAACGCGTGATTCAGAAAATTGATCCGCAAGCGCCGCATGAGGTGTTGCTGGTGCTGGATGCTAATACCGGACAGAATGCCGTGGCGCAGGTGGCGGCTTTTGATGATGCGTTGGGCGTGACGGGATTGGTGTTGACCAAGTTGGATGGTACGGCAAAAGGTGGCGTCATTGCGGCAATCGCCAAGGCGCGCCCACGTCCGATTCGTTTCATTGGGGTGGGTGAACAACAGGATGATTTGCGTCCGTTTTCCGCCAGTGATTTTGTGGCTGCCTTGTTTGAAAATGATTCGCAGGATGACGTCCATGATACGGTTTGAGGAAGTCAGCAAACATTATTCCGGTGGCAAGGATATCCTGCAAGGGGTGAATCTGTCCCTTGAACAAGGTGAAATGGTGGTGGTGACGGGTCAATCCGGCGCAGGAAAAACGACCTTGCTGAAATTGATGGCGGCGCTGGAGCGACCAAGCCACGGTAGCGTGTGGCTGAATGAGCAGAATATCGGACATTTGCGCCGCTCTGCTGTGCCGTGGTTGCGGCGCAACATCGGTTTTGTGTTTCAGGATCACCGGTTGCTGTTTGACCGCGACGTGTTGGGTAATGTGCTGCTGCCTCTCGAAGTGGCCGGGTTTGGCCGCAAGGACGCGCTGGCTCGTGCACGGGCGGCATTGGACAAAGTGGGGTTGCTGGATCGGGAAAAGTCTCGTCCGATTGCCTTGTCGGGTGGTGAGCAGCAACGGTTGTGCATCGCACGTGCGGTGGCGACCCGCCCGCCGCTGATTCTGGCCGATGAGCCGACGGGTAATCTCGACCGTGAATATGCCAATAGCATTCTGGACATGCTGATCAACTTCAATCGCCAGGGGACGACCGTGGTGATTGCCAGTCACGATGCTGATACGGTGACGACAAAACATCGTACCGTACGCATTCATCGGGGGAAGTTGACGTGAGCATGTGGTCATGAAAGCCTGGTGGGTTCATGTACAGTATGCTTGGCGCACGGTATTTCGTCGCTGGGCAGAAGCGCCATTCGGTCACGCGTTGACCGTGCTGGGGTTGGGGGTCAGCCTCATCTTGCTGGCGGTTTTGTTCATGGTGCTGATGGGCGCGCAACGGGCAGTCGATGGTTTGCCTGCACAAGGCGCTGTGCTGGTATATGCCAACCCGCACGCCAGCGATGCCGACCGGCAGCAATTATCGGCACAGATAGACGTTTTGCCAAAATTGGCACACAAGCAGTTTATTTCGCGCGCCGCCGCATTATCCGAATTGACGCAAAAATTATCGCTGGGCGAGATGGCGCACCAGTTGCCGGACAACCCGTTGCCCGATACCTGGGTGTTGACGCCGAGTGTGCTGGATGTCACGCTTATTCAACAATGGACACAAACATTGACTGCCCTGCCTGCGGTGATGCTGGTACAGAGTGATACGGTATGGGTGGGTCAGTTGCGTGCACTGGTGAATACCGGTCGTCATATTGTCCTATTGCTGGCAGGTTTGTTGGCTTTGGGTCTGGTGAGCATTCTTGGCTTGGCAGTACGTTTGCAGATCGTTGCCCGTTTGCCGGAAATCGATGTGAGCAGAATGATTGGCGCGACAGATCATTTCATTGCACGGCCATTTTTGTATTTTGGTCTGCTGGAAGGCCTGCTGGCCGGTTTGGTGGCGGTTTTTGGCGTTTGGTTATTGACGGTGGATCTGCTGCCGCGCCTCGATGTATTGTTGCGCTATGAAGGGCAAACGTCGTTGATTGTGCTGCCGTCGTTGCAGACGCAGGCGGCTTTTGTCCTGGCGTCCGCACTGTTGGGATGGCTGGGTGCGTGGCTGGCGGTTCGGCAGGCGCTTTGGCGTTAATACGCTGTTGACCGGCCTGGGTCAACAGTCGGTTACAGTCCGAGTCCCGTCCCGTTGGAAGTCGTGGGGCTGACAATACCGGCATTCACGAGCGGATAGATGACGGATACGATGATGTTCAGGAATTTCTGCAGGTCGGCGGCGGGCGCATCGGAGACGTAGATGACGTCTTTATTGTCCATGGGAAAATTCTGCGCCACGAAAAAGCTGGCGGGATCTCGCAAGTCCACCTGATAAATAACGGGCACTTTGCCATCCGGGGTCGTTTGAGGGGGGTGTGTCCAAT
>JAJYGL010000149.1:0-1386 GCA_021790625.1 Pseudomonadota bacterium
GGTGCGTTGTTGGGTTTTGCTGGCGCCTCGTTTGCCGTAGCATTGCCGTTGGCCTCGCGCTGGTATCCACCGCAGTATCAGGGGACGGCGCTTGGTATTGCCGGTGCGGGCAATTCTGGTACGGCGTTGGCTGCGATATTTGCGCCGGGACTTGCGGCAGCTTATGGTTGGACGAATGTGTTTGGGCTTGCGCTCATTCCGCTGATTGTGGTGTTGCTGGTTTATTCTGTTTTGGCCAAAGACAGCCCGGAGTGCCCGCCTGCAAAAACCTTGCGCGAGTATTTGCAGGTGTTGCGCGATAAGGATGCCTGGTGGTTCATGTTTTTTTATAGCGTGACGTTTGGTGGTTTCGTTGGCCTGGCGTCCAGCCTGACCATTTACTTTAATACCCAGTATGGATTGTCGCCGGTGGTGGCAGGTTATTTTACGGCGGCCTGCGTGTTTGCCGGTTCGCTGGTGCGTCCTTTGGGTGGTATGCTTGCTGACCGTATAGGGGGGATTCGTACGCTACTTATTATGTATACTTTGGCGGCAATATTTCTACTGGCGATTAGTAGTGGGATGTCCACGCCATGGTTGGCGTTATTGGTGATCGTGCCGGCGATGCTGGCGTTGGGAATGGGTAATGGTGCAGTGTTCCAGTTGGTTCCACAACGGTTTCGGCGAGAGATTGGGGTCATGACAGGTCTGGTCGGGATGGCAGGGGGAGTGGGTGGGTTTTATCTTGCCTCCAGTCTGGGTTATTCACGCCAGTTGACGGGAAGTTATCAGACCGGATTTGTCCTGTTTGCCGGTCTGGCATTGTTGTCGTTATTTGGGTTAAGTATGGTTAAACGTCGCTGGCGCACGACCTGGGGTGCTGCTTCGGTTGCCGGGGCGCGCGTTTGAGTCAGCAAGCCGTGTATCGGGTGGCTCACGCGACGGCAACGGGGCCACGGGAGCGTAACGAGGATTTTTGTGCGTTTGTCGAGATCGGGAAAACGGTTGCGACAGTCAAGGGGATGTTGGCTGCACTGGCCGATGGTGTATCTGGCGGGGCGGGCGGTCGTGAGGCGGCGGAATACACCGTGCGCGGTCTGCTGGCAGATTATTATGCCACACCGGATACTTGGGCTGTGCCATATGCGCTGGAAAGAGTTCTTTCCGCCATCAATCGCTGGTTGATCGCGCAGGCGGTGACACGCCGCGATCTGGCGGGAATGTCGTGCACCCTGTCTGCATTGGTATTGCGGGGGCAGCATTTTTATCTCGCGCAGGTGGGGGATTCCCGTATTTATCGCTTGCGTGGTGGTGTGCTGGAACAGTTGACGACTGACCACGTCTGGGATCGGCCGGATATGCGGCATGTCTTGAAGCGCGCGGTTGGTCTTGATCATCATTTGATGG
>JAJYGL010000149.1:1753-19746 GCA_021790625.1 Pseudomonadota bacterium
TCAAAATTATGTCCTGAAAACCTTGTCGCCGGACATGATGGGGCAGACAGAATTGTCCATTGCGTTGATGCAAGAAGAATGGCTGGCGAAACGGGCGTTGGCACATTACTTTCCACAGGTGTTGCCGCTGGTTGCCGGGCAACGCTCGGCGCTTTACTATGTGATGTCGTGGCATGCAGGCGCAACATTGCAGCAACATATTGACGCTGGCCGCCATTTTTCGGTGGCGGATATTATCCAGATGGGAATTCGGGTGCTGAAAGGCTTGGCAAGCCTGCATCGGCTGAATATTTTGCACCGTGACATCAAACCGGCCAATCTGCACTGGGGAGAAGATGGTCGATTGCGCATCCTCGATTTTGGCGTGGCAGCGAGCCTTGCCTGGCAAAATACGGGGGTTGGAGTTGGCACACCGGCTTTCATGGCGCCGGAATTGTTGCTGGAGGCTGCGCAGGCGAGTGTATCCAGCGAATTGTACGCTGTGGGTGTGACGTTATATTATTTGTTGACCCGACATTATCCATACGGTGAAATCGAACCGTTTCAGCATCCGGTGTTTGGCGAGATGACGCCGGTGGTGCGGTATCGGCCAGAGACCCCCGTCTGGCTGGAACATGTGCTGCAAAAAGCAGTCGCGCGCAAACCGGGAGAACGTTTTGAAACGGCGGAAGAATTTTTGCTGGCGCTGGAATATGGCGAGCGGCGTCCGCTATCAGCGTTGCCTGTCACACCATTGCTGGACAGACAGCCATTGATTATCTGGCGTTCTGTGGCAATTTTTGCCTTGGTGCTGGACTTTTTGCTGGCGTACATTTTGTTTGTGCGCTGATTGGTTGTCATTTTTGTTCGCCTGTTTTTGCGGTATACTTTGCCGCCCTGCCGTAGCGGCGTGGTGCGCGAATTTATACAAAACCCGGGTTCGCGGGGGTGGGCGCAACCGTATGAAAAAACGGGTTAACATCAGGCGTATCTCGCCTGTCTTGCTGTAATTTTATAGTGAAATAGTTGGTAGATATGACAGCGATGCATTTTATGGACATTCCGGCTTTGCGGATTGCCGAAGGAACGGTGCATTTGCCCGGTTCGAAAAGTCTTTCCAACCGGATTTTATTGCTGGCGGCGCTGGCTGAGGGCGAAACCTTGGTGCGTCATGTGCTCGACTGCGACGATACGCGAGTCATGTTGGCTGCTTTGACGCAACTAGGCGTGATCTGCCGGCAGATGGACGGCAGTCGCGATTATTTGATCAAGGGTGTTGCCGGGCGATTTCCGGTACGGCAGGCAGAATTGTTTCTTGGCAATGCAGGAACTGCATTTCGCTCCCTGACTGCCGTGTTGGCCTTGTCGGGTGGTTCGTATCGCCTTACCGGTACGGCGCGTATGCATGAGCGACCCATTGGCGATCTGGTCGATGCGCTACGCGGTCTGGGGGCGCAGATAACTTACTTGGGGACAGAGGGATGCCCGCCGCTGGATATTGCACCGGCCGCGCCTTCCACATTGGCATCTGTCAGTGTGCGAGGCTCGGTATCCAGCCAGTTCCTGACGGGTTTGCTGTTGGCCGCGCCATTGTTGCAGCGTGAGGTGACCGTGCGTGTGACCGGCGAGTTGATTTCCAAACCTTATATCGATATTACGCTCAAACTCATGCGCCGCTTTGGCGTGATTGTCGAGACGGAAGGATTGAATGTCTTTCATCTGCGGGCGAACAGACAGTATGTGAGTCCGGGTAATATTGAAGTCGAAGGTGATGCGTCGTCAGCATCTTATTTTTTGGCGGCAGGGGTTATTGGTGGCGGTCCGGTGCGGGTTGAAGGGGTGGGGCGGCTCAGTATTCAGGGTGATGTCCGTTTTGCGCAGGCGTTGGTGCAGATGGGGGCGATTGTCGAATATGAGGACAAGGCCATCGTGGTTTGTAGTGGAGAAGAGTTGGCTGGTATTGATGGTGATTTCAATCATATTCCGGATGCGGCCATGACTTTGGCGGTGCTGGCATTGTTTGCACGTGGCGAAACAGTATTGCGTAACATTGGCAGTTGGCGGGTGAAGGAAACCGATCGCATTACTGCCATGGCCACCGAGTTGCGCAAAGTGGGGGCGGAGGTAGAGGCGGGGAGCGATTATTTGCGCATCGTGCCACCGGAAAAAATTCTGCCGGCCACGATTGATACTTACGATGATCATCGTATGGCGATGTGCTTCTCGCTGGTTGCGTTGGCTGGTGTGCCGATTCGTATTAATGATCCTTCCTGCGTTAACAAGACGTTCCCGGAATATTTTAAAGTATTTTCTACGATTGCGCGGCCATGAATACCAGTGTGAGCACCGGCGTGAACGTTAAGGGAAATTCAGGCTTTGTGCCGGTCATTGCCATTGATGGCCCTTCGGCATCAGGAAAAGGCACGGTGGCCAGTCTGGTGGCGCGACAACTGGGGTTTCATTATCTGGATAGCGGCGCATTGTATCGCCTGACGGCATTGGCTGCCGAGCGGCAGGGTGTGTCCTGGCACGATGAAATGGCGTTGGCGGCGCTGGCGGAACGATTGTCGGTGCGTTTTGAAGCGAATGCTGTCTGGCTGGATGGAGAGCAGGTGGATGATGTGTTGCGCAGCGAGAATACGGGGGCTGGCGCTTCCTGCGTTGCCCAATATCCCGCCGTTCGTGCCGCATTATTGGCGCGTCAACGGGCTTTTCGCCGTGCGCCGGGGTTGGTGGCCGATGGTCGAGACATGGCGTCAGTGGTATTCCCGGACGCTAGTTTGAAGATTTTTTTGACCGCCAGCCCGGAAATTCGTGCGGAAAGACGCTATAAGCAGTTGATGGAAAAAGGGATGGATGTTAAAATCGACAATCTGCTGCTTGAATTGACGCGGCAAATGGCGGAACGCGATGCGCGTGATGCAGCGCGCGCCGTTGCTCCGTTGGTGCGCGAACAGTCTGCTGAATTACTCGACACCAGCGCCATGACGATACAAATGGCAGTGGATTGGATATTGGCGCGCTGGGAGCATTTGCAGCAAAAGCAAATATGATGGCAGGTGTTATTGTAAGAGTTAGTTGTATTGACCGGCTGGTTTTCAGTTGGCAAGGGTGTCAAGGATTGGTTGCTTTGCCTGTGGTGGCAAATCGTCGATTGCTTGGCTTGATGGGCGAGTCCCAAATTTTACCCCGCTGTAATATCGCGGTTTTTTCAGGTTAATCATTCATGTCTATTGTTTCTGAACCCGTTGTCGAAAACGGTATGGAGAGTTTTGCAGCGCTGTTTGAAGAAAGTTTGAGCCGTCAGGAGTTGCGTGCCGGTGAAGTCATTACTGCCGAAGTGGTCGGTATCGACGATAATTTTGTCATCGTCAATGCTGGACTGAAGTCCGAAAGTCTGATTCCAATTGAAGAATTTCGCACCGATCGTGGCGAACTGGAAGTCAAGATAGGCGATTTCGTCAGCGTGGCGATTGAAATGCTGGAAGATGGCTATGGCTCTACCCGTTTGTCACGCGACAAGGCCAAGCGGCTGGCTGCCTGGATTAATCTGGAAAAAGCCATGGAAGATGGCGAAATCATCTCCGGCATGGTCAACGGTAAGGTCAAGGGTGGTTTGACAGTCATGGTAAACGGGATTCGGGCTTTCCTGCCTGGGTCTTTGGTGGATATTCGTCCGGTCAAGGACACCACCCCGTATGAAAACAAGGAAATGGAATTCAAGGTCATCAAGCTCGACCGTAAACGCAACAACGTGGTCGTTTCACGCCGTGCTGTACTTGAAGCCACGATGGGTGCGGATCGCGATGCATTGATGTCCAATCTGAAAGAAGGCGCTATCGTCAGAGGCGTGGTCAAAAACATTACCGATTATGGCGCGTTTGTTGACTTGGGCGGTATCGACGGCCTGCTGCACATCACTGATATGGCTTGGCGTCGTGTCAAGCATCCATCGGAAGTGGTGCAAGTAGGCGACGAAGTGGAAGCCAAGATTCTGAAATTTGATCAAGAAAAGAATCGTGTTTCGCTCGGTATCAAGCAGTTGGGCGATGACCCATGGCATGGTCTGGCACGTCGCTACCCTGCCGGAACCCGCATGTTTGGTAAAGTGGCAAACTTGACCGATTATGGCGCATTCGTGGAAATTGAAACCGGTATTGAAGGTTTGGTGCACGTGTCCGAAATGGACTGGACCAACAAGAATGTCCATCCTTCCAAAGTTGTGCAACTGGGCGACGAAGTTGAAGTCATGGTACTGGAAATCGATGAAGAACGTCGTCGTATTTCGCTGGGCATGAAACAGTGCAAGACCAACCCGTGGGAAGACTTCGAGTCTGGACATAAAAAGGGTGACAAGGTTTCCGGTCAAATCAAATCCATTACCGATTTTGGCGTCTTTATTGGCCTGCCGGGCGGAATTGATGGCTTGGTGCACCTGTCCGACCTGTCCTGGTCGTTGCCTGGTGAAGAAGCTGTGCGCAATTTCCGCAAGGGCGACGAAGTACAGGCTGTCGTTCTGGCCATCGATGTGGAACGTGAACGCATTTCGCTGGGCATCAAACAGATTGAAAGCGACCCGGTCAACAGCTTTGTGTCGAGCTTCGACAAGGGTAGCATCGTCAAAGGCGTGGTCAAATCACTCGATGCCAAAGGTGCCACGATTCAGCTGGACAATGATGTAGAAGGTTATTTGCGCGCATCCGAATTTTCCCGTGATCGCGTAGAAGACATTCGCACCCATCTGAAAGAAGGCGACATGGTGGAAGCGATGATTATCAATGTGGATCGCAAGAGCCGCAGCATTCATTTGTCCGTCAAGGCCAAAGATGCCGCAGACCACACCGAAGTCATGCAAAAGCTGGCCGACGATCAGGCTGCCAACTCAGGGACCACCAACCTTGGTGCCTTGCTGAAAGCCAAATTGGATAACCGTAATTCCTGATTGATTTGAAAGGCGGGATGATGACTAAATCTGAGCTGATAATCAGACTGACAGAGCGCTATCCACAACTGGCGCTGGCTGACACGGAACTTGTGGTCAGAACCATTCTGGATGCAGTATCACAGAGTCTGGCAACCGGAAAACGGGTGGAAATTCGCGGGTTTGGCAGTTTTAGTCTGAACTACCGCCCACCTCGCGTGGGTCGTAACCCGAAAACTGGCGAGAAGGTGGACGTACCGGAGAAGCACGTGCCCCACTTCAAGGCAGGCAAAGAGTTACGCGAACGGGTAGATTATTCACCCGCCTGATTGGTCTGAAACGGTTTTATGCTGTTAAAAAAGCGCATCAAAAGATGCGCTTTTTTACGTGAGCGCCATAAGAACTGATTTCAGGCGGTTTGAGGGATAGAACAGTGGCTCCTCAGGTTGTTTGCATTTTCATTCGCTCCAACCTTGGTTGGTACGTATTGGCGCATCTGAATAAACAGCCGAAAGTTCAATCATCAATCATTAATCGGCATTTTGCATGGCGAAATGCCGACGTAGCGCATCTCCTGCAGCGGCCACCATGGGGTGCAGTGAGGGAGTAAGCCTTGGCTGGCTGCCGAATTGCATGCTGGTGATGTCAGGTGCGGTGGCGTGCATCTGGATAGCCAGTCCAATGGTATTGATAATCTCTGCGGTGGTGTCGCCACCCATAATTTGCCCTCCGAGCAGTTGTAGTGAGTCGGCGGCAAAAATCAGACGACAGTACAGGGTGGTTGTGTTGGGCATGGAGGCGGGGTGATGGTCAGGCAGACGTGATTCGCCAATCAGAATCGGGAAGCCTTCCATTTCGGCGATGCGTTGTGTCAGTCCTGCTACGCCGAAGGCAAGACTGTCGATTTTGCTGGCGTAGACGCTGACCGAGCCGGCGTTGTGGCGCAATTGGCGCAGGCTGTATAAATTCATTCCGGCAATGCGTCCTTCTGCGGCAGCCTGCGAGGCAATCATGGCGTGGCTGGCTTTGCGAGTGAAAAAATCCTGTTTGTGTGCGCAGTCACCGACAGCAAAAATGTGTGGGTTTTCGCGTGAGCGCTGGAAGGCGTCTACCCAGATGCCGCCAGAACGGCTCAGGGTGAGGCTCATGCTGGCGGCAAGGGCAACATTGGGGCGTACGCCAATGGCAATCAGTACGCCATCGACGGCCAGCGTTTCGTTTTCCATCTGTACTGCGGCGATGCGGATGCCGGTGGCGTCTGGTAGCAATGCTGTTACTCGGGCGTTGGTATGCAGGTGTACGCCGTGCGATTTGAGTTGGGCTTCCACGGCTTCGCAGGCATCCAGATCAAATGCTGCCTGCATCAGATGGGGCAGCATTTCGATGAGGTGGACTTCGATGCCGCGCTTGCGGACTTCGTCGGCAAATTCGACGCCGATGAATCCGCCGCCGATGATGGCCAGGCGCTGGATGTTGGGTATCAGGTTACCAAACAGGTTGTCCAGATAATCATAATTTTTCTCGATGTTGAAGACGCCATCCAGTTCTGTACCGGGAATCGGCGGGATGAAGTTGTCGGCACCTGTGGCTAAAACCAGCCGTTCCCAATGGATGGTGTCGCCATCGGCCAGGCGTGCCGTGCATTTTTTCTGGTCGATAGATACAATGTTGCCGATGCGCAGTTCGCCGCCAGCGGCGAGCAATGGGGCGCGTCCGGCAATATCTTCCTCGGTGCCGCCCAATGTACCAAAAATGTAGGGAATCCCGCACGGGACGACGGCATCGGCTTCCGGGCGGACGAGCAATACTTTCTTGTGTGGCCAGAATTGGGCTGCGGTGATGCCGGTCATCATGCCGGCCGGGCCTCCGCCTACAATCAGCACGTCAGTGGAGATGTCGGTCATGGTGTCGGCTCCGGGGTGAACAGTTCGCGGGTGAGGTCGGCAATCAGGCGTTCTTCGTCGGCAGCGATGATCAGTATGGGTTTGCTGGAAGGCAGGTGGATGAAAGCGTCGTGGCGAGCATTGGCGGCCGTGTCGAGTCGCAGGCCGAGGATGTCCAATCCGTGACAGATGCCGACGCGAACGAGGGCAGCGTGCTCGCCAATGCCGCCAGTGAATATCAGCGCGTCGATGCCGCCTGCCTTGGCGGCGAGCGCACCGATGGCGCCACGCACCTGATAACAGAAATAATCGACGGCAAAGCGGGCCGCCGGTGTCGGGCTGTTCAACAGGTCCGCCATTTCGTTGCTTTCGCCACCGGATAGCGCAAATAGACCCATTTCGTGGTACACGGTATGGCTGAGCTGTTCTGGTGTCAGTTGTTCGGCCAGCGCGAGCATGACCCCTGGATCGAGATCGCCGCTGCGAGTTCCCATCGGGATGCCGCCTGCCGGGGTGTAACCCATGCTGGTGTCGATGGAGCGCAGATTATCGAGCAGGCAGAGACTTGCGCCATTGCCCAGGTGGGCGACCACGATTTTTCCTCGCGCCGTGTCACCGAGCAAGGAAGGCAATCGGCGCGCAACATGTTGATAGTTAATGCCATGAAAACCATAGCGACGTAGACCGAAGTGTTGTGGAATCGGCAGTCGCCACGCTATTTCCGGCAGGGTGGCATGAAAAGCTGTGTCGAAACAGGCCGCTTGCGGGACATTGAAATGCTCGCGGCACAGATCGACACCGAGCAGGTTACCGGGCAGGTGCAAAGGAGCGAGAGGAATCAGGCTTTGCAGGCGAGCCCGTTCTGCATCATCGAGCGCCACGGCGGCCTGTGTTACATTTCCACCATGCACCAACCGGTGTCCAACTGCTACCGGGACATGATGGTTCATGTCATTGAGCAGGGCCGCGAATGCTTCGCGGTGGTCGTGCGGGAAACCGTGCCCAATGTGTTCATAATGGTAATTGATACGTTCGCCGTTGGGCAGAAACAGGCTCGCTTTCAAAGAGGACGAACCGCTGTTCAGTACGAGTAGTCCCTGTTCAGGATTGGTTTGATCTGGGTTCAATATGACCACTCCCAATGACGGATTTCCGGCATGTCGTCACCCACACGCTCAATATAGCGTTTGTGTTCCAGCAGACGGTAACGCATGGCCTGTTTGATGTGTTCGGCGCGATCCTGCAGGGCGGGTACGCGATCAACGACATCGATGACCAGATGGAAGCGGTCGAGTTCGTTGAGCACGACCATGTCGAATGGCGTCGTGGTTGTGCCTTCTTCCTTGTAGCCACGCACGTGCAGGTTGTGGTGATTGGTGCGTCGATAGGTGAGGCGGTGAATCAGCCAGGGGTAACCATGATAGGCAAAAATGATGGGGTGGTCCTGCGTGAACAGGGTATCGAAATCACGTGTGGATAGTCCGTGTGGATGCTCTTCCTGTGGTTGCAAAGTCATCAAATCGACAATGTTGATGACGCGGATGAGCAATTCTGGCGCCATCTGACGCAGGATATCCACAGCAGCGAGCGTTTCCAGCGTGGGAACATCACCGCAGCACGCCATCACCACATCCGGCGCGCCATGCTGGTCATTGCTGGCCCATTCCCAGATACCGATGCCGGCGCTGCAGTGCGCAACGGCAGCATCCATGTCCAGCCATTGCAGTTCGGGCTGTTTGCCTGCCACGATGACGTTGACCTGATTGCGGCTTTGCAGGCAGTGATTGGCGACTGAAAGCAGGGTGTTGGCGTCGGGCGGCAGGTAAACACGAATGATGTCGGCTTTTTTGTTGACGACATGGTCGATGAATCCGGGATCTTGATGGGAGAAGCCATTGTGGTCTTGCCGCCAGACGTGTGAAGTGAGCAGGTAGTTTAATGAAGCAATCGGGCGTCGCCATGGGATTTGTGTGCTGGTTACCTTTAGCCACTTGGCGTGCTGGTTGAACATGGAGTCGACGATATGGATGAAGGCTTCGTAACAGGAGAAGAAGCCGTGTCGACCGGTGAGCAGGTAGCCTTCCAGCCAACCCTGACAAGTGTGTTCGGACAGGATTTCCATGACCCGGCCGTCTGGTGCCAGATGGTCGTCCGTGTCCAGACGTTCGGCCATCCAGGTGCGGTCGGTCACTTCAAACAGAGCACTCAGACGGTTGGATGCAGTTTCATCCGGGCCGAAGACGCGGAAATTATCGTGGTTGAAGCGCATGATATCGCGCAGGAATATTCCCAGCACGCGGGTGGATTCGGCGGTGGATTTTCCTGGGGTTGGAACGGGCACACCATAAGGGCGGAAATCCGGGAGAACCAGATCGCGCAGCAATGTGCCGCCGTTGGCGTGCGGGTTGGCCCCCATGCGGCGAGATCCGGTGGGCGCCAGCGCCGCCAGTTCGGGTAACAGTTGTCCCCCGGCATCGAACAATTGTTCTGGCTGGTAGCTTTTCATCCAGTCTTCCAGAATGGCAACGTGTTCGGGATGTTTTGCCATCTCGCCCATGGGAACCTGGTGAGCGCGCCAGCTACCTTCGGTGATGAGTCCATCGATGATTTTTGGGCAAGTCCAGCCTTTGGGTGAGCGCAATACAATCATTGGCCAGCGCGGCCGTTCCGGCGTTTGACTGCTGTTGCGGGCTTCCGACTGGATATGGTGGATATCTTTTATGACCGCATCCAGCGTGGCGGCCATTTTCTGGTGCATGGTGGCCGGGTCGTCGCCTTCGACAAACCAAGGGGTATAGCCAAACCCCTCCAGCATGTGCGCCAGTTCATCGTGGCTGATGCGCGCCAGAATGGTCGGGTTGGCAATCTTGTAACCGTTGAGGTGCAGGATGGGCAATACGGCACCATCCGTTTTCGGGTTAAGGAATTTGTTGCTGTGCCAGCTGGTGGCCAGTGGCCCGGTTTCAGCTTCGCCATCACCGATGACGCAGCAGGCGATGAGGTCAGGGTTGTCGAACACGGCACCGAAAGCATGGGTCAGTGCATAACCGAGTTCGCCACCTTCGTGAATCGATCCCGGTGTTTCAGGGGCAACGTGGCTGGGAATGCCGCCGGGGAAGGAAAACTGGCGAAATAGATGGCGCATGCCGGCTTCGTTGCGTGGAATGTGCGGATAGTATTCGGAGTAGCTGCTTTCCAGCCAGGTGTTGGCGACAACTGCTGGCCCGCCATGTCCGGGACCTGCGATGAAGATCATGTTCAGATCGTCACGTTTGATCACCCGATTCATGTGCGCATACAGGAAGTTCAGTCCGGGGGTGGTACCCCAGTGTCCCAACAGGCGAGGTTTGATATGTTCCAATGTCAAAGCTTGTTTGAGCAAGGGATTGTCCAGCAGATAGATTTGCCCGATGGACAGATAATTGGCAGCACGCCAGTAGCGGTTGATGATGTCCAGTTCTTCGGCGGATAGCGGGTTGTCAGTCATGGATTGCCTCTTTGGGATGGTAGGGGTGGGAGCCACGGGCCATCTTGTGAATTTTCCGCGCTGGAAACATCGTGACAATCAGTTTACCGGCCTATTGTGACGAAACGCTGACAATCATATCCTCCATATCTTCAACAGTGGTTTCAAGCGTTGCGGTGCGGTATAGGGCGCTGTGGGTTTCCAGTTGTTCGATACGTTCCAACAAATCAGCTACCAGCGCTGCCAGTTCCGGGTTGGCATCAAAATCACGCTCGATATTGCGCATGCGCTGTACCCGTTTCAATAACTGCGATGCTGATAAGGGTGAGGTGCCAGCGCTGCCATTATCTAGCAAGCCGGCATCCCGGCGTTCGATAATCCATGCTTCATTGACTTGGCAGACCAGCGCGAGAGTGGCAGGGTCAAGATATTCAACAAGAAAACAATGCGTTGTTGTGCTCATGTTTCAGGCTCCCATTTGTTGGCGGGGGTTAAAGGGCAGATCTTTGGCCATGGCTTCATATAGTTCGCGCGCGCGTGGGGTGTCGGCTGGAGGTAAAACGATGGACAGTTCCAGATACAGGTCTCCCGGCGGTGTGGCGGGGATGCCGCGCCCTTTCAGGCGCAGTTTTTTGCCGGTCTGCGAATTGGCAGGAATTTTGACCTGCATGGTGCCGGCGGGTGTCGGTACAGACAGGCTGGCACCCAGTGCTGCTTCCCATGGGGTCAACGGTAGTGTCAGGTAGACATCGACGCCATCAATTCGAGATTGTGGCGAGGGTTTGAACTGTACTTCAAGGTATAAATCGCCTGCTTCACCGCCATTGAAGCCGGGGTGCCCTCGTCCTGTGATACGTAGGTGCTGGCCGGCGCGAATTCCCTTGGGGATCTGTACTTGCAGGGTTTCGTCGTGCAGACTGATATCACCGTTGGCATCGGTTTGCGGTACACGCAGATTGAGTGTTTGACTGGCACCTTGATAGCTGGCGGCAAGATCAATCAATACACGAGCGTGACGATCTTCGCCACGTGCGCGGTGCGAACTGCGGTGAGCACGTGACGTGCGGCCAAACAATTGCGAAAAAAAGTCGCTGGTGTCATGCATATCACCATGGTCGAAACCACGACCGGAGAATTCAAACCCGCTGCCCCAGTCAGGAGGAGGCTGGAAATCCTGCCCGGCATGGTAGCCTTGTTGTCCAAGCTGGTCGTAGGCTGCCCGCTTTTCCGGGTCTGACAATACAGCGTTGGCTTCGTTGACAGCCTGCATTTTTTGCTCGGCATTGGGTTCTTTGCTGACGTCGGGGTGATACTTGCGGGCCAACTTGCGGTAGGCGGTCTTGATTTCATCCTGACTGGCGGTTTTGTTAACCCCTAATGTGGCGTAATAATCCTTGAATTCCATATCGATATTCCCCGGATATTATGGATATCGGCTGAGCGTAGCACAGCGACACGATGCTGACCAGACATAAACCAGACATAACCCGGACAGTAAGAAGGTCTTCAGGCAATCCATGCGTAGCCCAGTGACAGGGCACTGACCAGACACAATGCCAGCATGGCGCGCAACATGTTGCCCTGGCGGGTAATGGTGACGGCGTAAATGGCTTTGAGCAGGTTGTTACTGGCGGTAGCAATCAGAATCGCGTTGACAACGCTATTGATAGTTATTTTGAAATGTCCATCCAGGAGCGACAGGATAAAGGGATCGATATCGCTGAAACCGACCATGAAGGCCAGCCAGTGCAAACCTGTGCTGCCAAAGTGAGAAATGACGATTTGGGTCAGGAAGGCGAAAAAAACAAACAGTCCGGCAAAAATGATGGCGGTGGAAAACTCCAGTGGGTGATGCAATGGGGTGACGGGTTGGTTGGAAGGCGTGTCGCTTTTTTTCTGTGGACGGAAATACCAAGCAAACCCTAGCGCCGTCACGATTGCCAGCACAAAAGGAGGTAATAGTCGCCAAGCAATATTGGCATGGCCCAGTGTGGCAACCAGCACTAATAAACGGACATACATCATGACGCTGGCCAGAATGACCGCACTGGCGTAAGGGCGGAGATGGGCTTTTGGATTCTGTCGTGCTTCTCTGGCCAGCACGACGGTAGCTGCCGTGCTGGAATACAATCCGCCCAGAAGGCCGGCCAGAATTACCCCGCCTTGTGGCAGGAAATAGGTTTGTGTCAGGTAACCGGCATAAGAAATGCTGGAAACGGCGACCACGGCCAGCCATAACTGGTTCCAGGTAATGGCAAGCGATGGTGTGATAACCTGATTGGGTAGCATGGGCAAAATCAGGCCGACCATGATGAGAAATTTCGCCAGCGTGATGGCTTCGCCGTCACGAAGTTGGTCGGATAAATGGCGGATGAGCGGTTTTTCGCCGAGCATCAACAAGATGATGACCACGTAAAGAATAAGTAATGGTTGATTGTGCTGCAGCGCCAATGCGCCAATCGGGTAAGTGAGCAGCATGATGAGCGCCGGTAACAGGGTTTGCTCGTTATGTTGCAGGCGCGACCAGTAATACACGGCGCTCAGGATACCGACAATGATGTACCCGGCCACGAACAGACGTAATCCGGGGTCGATTGCCGCCAGCACAAATCCGGATAGTGCCAGCAAAGTGATGGTGCGGGTACTGCCAAAACCAAGATCACTGTGGTTGGTGCGCCGGTAACGGTGTACTTCCAGTCCCAGCACGAAACCGAGCAGTACCGTGGCAAAAAAAGCTGTCAATAGCGGAGATAATTCGGCGAGAATCGGCATGTTTGTAAGTATGTGGTATGCGAAATATCATAAAATAATGGCTGGCGTCGTGTGCGCAGCGATTACCGATTTAATTCGCTTTGTTGCCCGTGGTGGGTTGAATCAGTGCTTCTTCAAGTGTTCCAAGTATTCCACGTACTCTAAGGAAGCGCTGATTAATTCCTCCATGAGCCGCGTTGCGGGTCAAATCGGGAAGATCGCGACGCGTACGGCGCAGGTCGTAGCTGAGACTACGATGCCAAGCCGTACAGACACGCGAGCACCCGATTTAGCCGCAACCGCCTCGTTGATAACGAGCAAAATATGCTCGGTGGGACGGGGTTTGGCGGGCGAACTGTCGTGTTGTGTCTCTTGTCAAGGAGAATAACCCTTGACTGCGAGCCACGCCTTGCATTTCATCCCGCCAGACCGCCGTCGCGACCATGTGGGAATTAATCAGCGCTTCCCTAAGTATAAGGTAAAACCATGAATATCGATATCTTGAGTCTTGAATCTGTTGTGGACGGTGCGACGCAAGCATCGATTGACTGGAACCGTGCCATTCGTGTGCTGGCTAAGCGCGATGCGATATTGGGCGACATCATCGCCCGTCATCCCGATTGTACGTTAAGAAGCCGTGGAAATGCTTTTGAGACGCTGGCACGCGCCATTACCGGGCAACAGATTTCCGTCAAAGCGGCTGATTCCGTCTGGCGACGTTTGCTTGGCAGGACAGAGATATCGGCACGAGCCGTGGCGGGTTTGGCCGTGGACGTGTTGCGTGAATGCGGTTATTCGGCACGCAAAGTAGAATATTTGCATGACTTGGCACGCCACTTTAGTGAAGGATTGCTGGATGAATCTGTGTTGCGTGCGAGCGATGATGAGGAAGTGATTCGTCAATTGACGCGGGTGCGAGGCATTGGACGCTGGAGCGCAGAAATGTTTCTGTTGTTTCATTTGCAGCGTCCCGATGTCTTGCCATTGGATGACATCGGCTTGCAGCGTGCCATGCGGCTGCATTATCCAGAGTTGAATGATAGCAATCTTGCTGCGTTGAAGCGGCACGCGGAGAATTGGCGGCCTTGGCGTAGTGTTGCGACATGGTATTTGTGGCGCAGTCTTGATCCGGTGGAAGTGCTGTATTAGGGAACCGCTGGTTTATTCCTCCATGAACCGATTTGCTCTGCAACGCGACGCATGGAGAAGTTAAGCTGCGGATCTTTATGGGAGGATCAATCAGCGCTTATGCGAATCAGATGTCTCGCAGCAAGGCATTGATGCCTACTTTGCTGCGGGTTTTTTCATCGACTCTTTTGACGATGACCGCGCAGTACAGGCTGTATTTTCCATCGCCGGATGGCAGGCTGCCGCTGACCACGACAGAACCTTCCGGAACGCGGCCATAACTGACTGTGCCGGTTTCACGGTCGTAGATTTTGGTGGATTGGCCAATGTACACGCCCATCGAGATGACCGCATTGTCCTCAACAATCACGCCTTCAACGATTTCCGACCGTGCGCCGATAAAGCAGTTATCGCCAATGATGGTGGGGTTGGCCTGCAAGGGTTCCAGTACGCCGCCGATACCTACGCCGCCAGAGAGATGAACATTTTTGCCAATCTGGGCGCAGGAGCCGACTGTGGCCCAGGTGTCGACCATGGTGCCGCTGTCAACGTAGGCACCGATATTGACGTACGATGGCATCAGCACGACGCCCTTGCCGATGAAGGCGCCCCGTCGCACGGCGGCTGGCGGTACGACACGAAAACCGCCGTCGCGGAAATTCTGTTCGCTGTAAGTGGCGAACTTGGAGGGTACTTTGTCAAAATACTGTGTTTCGCCACCAGCCATCAGTTGATTGTCTTGTAGGCGAAACGATAATAACACGGCTTTTTTGAGCCATTGATGCGTTGTCCATGCTCCATTTTCCTTGCTGGCGACACGTAGCGCGCCACTGTCGAGTGCAGACAGTACATATTCCACCGTCACCTTGATTTCTGTGCTGGCGTTGGCTGGTGTGAGTTCGGCGCGATTTTCAAATGCTTGTTCAATAATGGTTTGTGCGTTTTGCATAAAAATTCCTGTTAGAGCATGGATTGTTGTAAAGAGAAAATGGCGTGCGCAGCGCGGATGCAGTCTGCCAAAGGAGCGACCAATGCCATCCGCACGTAACCGCGCCCCGGGTTTTGTCCATCTACCTCTCGCGCCAGAAAGCTGCCGGGCAGAACGGTAACATGATGTTGCTGGTAGAGTTGGCGGGCAAAAACCGTATCGTCCCCACCAACATGTAGCCAGAGATAAAACGATGCGTCAGGTGCACCATGAGGTAATAAGGAGCCAAGAATGGGCAGCGTAGCAGCAAACTTTTCTGTGTACAGGCGTCGGTTGTCGTGTACGTGCGCTTCATCTTGCCAGGCACGGATGCTGGCGTGCTGCACCACTGGTGACATGGCTGAGCCATGGTAGGTGCGGTATAACAGAAACTGGCGGATACAGGCTGCGTCGCCGGCGACGAATCCGGAGCGCAGACCCGGTACGTTGGAGCGCTTGGACAGACTGCTGAAGACGATCAATCGCTGATAATCGTGGCGTCCCAGTTGATGGGCAGCCTGTAGGGCGCCTAGTGGCGGTGTTGCGTGTTCAAAATAGATTTCGGAATAACATTCGTCCGCGCCAATCGTGAAACCATAGCGATCAGATAGATTGAACAGGTTTTCCCACTCATCCAGCGTCATGACCTGCCCGGTCGGATTGCCCGGCGAACAGATATATACCAGCTGAGTTTGTTGCCAGACGCTTTCCGGTACGGCATGAAATTGGGCGCGAAAGCCATGTTCGGCCAGCGTAGGTACATACCAGGGGTGGGCGCCAGCCAGCAGGGCGGCGCCTTCATAAATCTGGTAAAAGGGGTTGGGGAACATGACGATGGGTTGCCGTGAACCGTCAATGCTGGCCTGCGCGAATGAAAACAGCGCTTCACGACTGCCGTTGACCGGGAGTATCTGACTCGCCGGGTCAAGGCGAGGTATGGGGTAACGCTGGGCAAGCCAGTCTGCAATCGCTTCGCGTAGCGCGGGCAGGCCTATGGTGGCTGGATACTGTGCCAGACCGTCGAGGTGTGCCATCATGGCTTCTCGAATCAGCGCCGGAGTGGCGTGACGTGGTTCGCCAATCGATAAATCGATGGCTGGCAAGTCAGGATTGGGTACAATGCCGGAAAATAACGTACGCAGACGTTGAAAAGGGTAATCTTGCAACTGACCAAGATGCGGATTCATGAACAACCTTGTTGAACCGACGGGAAAGTGTGGCATTATAAACCTGACCAGATGAAACTATCATCTAAATTCTTCTCGATACTGACAGGGATGTGACCAGAGCCGCTGATTTATCCTATCAAATTGCCGTCGTGACGATGCGAGAATAAACCAAAGGCTTCTGTATAGGAATAATGAATGAATAAGCACCGACACTCGGTCAGGCTACCAATTATCGGTTTGCTGATGAGTGCTTTATGCTGGGGGGTTGTCTGGTATCCCTACCGCTGGTTGAATATGCAGGGCGTTTCTGCGTTGCCGGCATCCATGCTGACGTATGTGTTGGCACTGTTGCTTGGGTTTCCCTGGTATCGGCGGCACTGGCGCAGTATTTTCTCGCAAACGAATGCCTGGTTGATATTGGCGCTGGGCGCGGGATTTACCAATACGGCGTATGTGCTGGCGGTGATTCATGGCGAAATCATGCGAGTAGCGCTACTGTTCTACCTGGCGCCGTTATGGACGATGGTGTTTGCACGTTTGCTGCTGCGTGAAAAGTTATCGTGGATGGGGTACTGGATCATGGCGCTGGCGTTTTCTGGCGCGGTCGTCATGCTGTGGCATCCGGATGGGCGCTGGCCATTGCCGGCAAACGGTTCTGAGTGGTTGGGGCTTGTCGCAGGCGTAGGGTTTGCTTTTACGAATGTATGGGCGCGCAAGACGGAAGCATTGCCATTGCAGGCCAAGGCGTTGGCTATCTGGGTTGGTTGTATGTTGATGCCATTGTTGATGACGCCCGTCGCGATGGCGATGTCGGGTTCGTTGTGGCATGGTTTATCCTGGCAAAGCGTATCTGGCATGTCGTGGCTGGTATTGCTGGCGGTTGCGTTGGCGATGTTCAGCGCAACGTTGTTGATGCAATATGGTCTTGTTCGGGTGGCGGCCAGTCGCGCCATCGTAATTTTATTGTCTGAGTTGGTGGTGTCCGCATTATCATCCTGGTGGCTGGCGGATGAGACGCTGGTCGGTAAAGAGTGGGTTGGCGCTGTCATGATTATGGCGGCCAGTTTTTTTTCCGGACACCTCGATCAGGAAGGCTGAGCATGGAATGGATGTTTGATCACGTATCGTTGCTGGTGGCCGACGTGGTGCGGGCGCGACATTTTTACGAACAGGTGCTCGGATTGGTGCCAAGCCCGTTGCGACCGGTCATGTCGTTCGACGGTGTCTGGTATGACCTGAATGGTGCGCAATTGCATTTGTTGTGTTTGCCGAATCCGGAAGCGGGACTCGCACGCCCGTTGCACGGTGGGCGCGATCGTCATGTTGCATTCAGGGTGCAGAATCTGGATGCGCTGTGTTTGCGTTTACAGACGCATGGCGTGGCTTACACATTGAGTCTGTCCGGGCGGCAGGCGCTGTTTTGTCGTGATCCGGATGATAACGCACTGGAGATTATGGTTGCCAGAGCATAGCCAGGTCATGGTCAGATCGTGGTCAGATCACGGTTTGTGTTGCAGCATGCTTTGTTTACAGGGAATTATTGATAATGCCCTTGAAAAAATAAAGTGACGCGTTTATAATGCTGTGCTTCCATTCGCCACCTATTTGGGTGGCGTTCGTTATCGCCCGTTATTTTGGAGCCAAGCTACATGCCTAGTGTTCGCGTCAAGGAAAATGAACCTTTTGAAGTTGCCATGCGTCGTTTCAAGCGTACTGTGGAAAAAACCGG
>JAJYGL010000142.1 GCA_021790625.1 Pseudomonadota bacterium
GTCGTCAATGGCCCCAAGGTATAGAAAGGCGCCTCGTAACACCACTCCAGTTGCAGGTCCATGTTTTCTTTTATCATTTGCATCGGAACGTGACCAGGCCCCTCAATCATGACCTGACAGTCTTTCTGCCAGGCAATCTGGGTCAACTCGCCCAGCGTCTTGAGTTCAGCCAATTGCGCTTCATCGTTTGCGTCGTAAATGGAACCTGGACGCAATCCATCACCCAGACTGAAGCTGACATCGTAGGCACGCAAAATGTCACAAATGTCTTCAAAATGCGTATACAGGAAATTTTCCTGGTGGTGCGCCAGACACCATTTGGCCATAATCGACCCACCACGCGACACAATCCCGGTCATGCGGCGCGCGGTCATCGGAACATATGCCAAACGTACGCCGGCATGGATGGTAAAATAATCCACGCCCTGCTCGGCCTGTTCGATCAATGTATCGCGGAAAATCTCCCAACTCAGGTCTTCTGCACGGCCATCGACTTTTTCCAGCGCTTGATATATCGGTACCGTGCCAATAGGGACAGGCGAATTACGCACAATCCATTCGCGTGTTTCATGAATGTTTTTTCCCGTGGATAAATCCATCACCGTATCTGCACCCCAACGGATTGCCCAGGTCATTTTTTCCACTTCTTCCTGAATGGAAGAACCTAACGCGGAATTGCCAATATTGGCATTCACCTTCACCAGAAAATTTCGCCCGATAATCATCGGTTCCAACTCCGGATGATTGATATTGGCAGGGATGATGGCTCGCCCGCGCGCAATTTCATCGCGGACAAATTCTGGTGTCACGATTCTGGGCAATGCTGCCCCATACGACTGCCCTGCATGCTGGCGTGACAGCAAATCATGCAAACGCTGCCCCATCGGGCCACTGGCCTGCAACGACGCCAGATAACGCTCCCGCTCAAGATTTTCCCGTAGCGCCACAAACTCCATCTCCGGCGTCACCACACCGGCACGGGCATAATGCAATTGCGTCACCACCTTACCTGTCCGCGCACGCCGAATCGGCCGCACCAACCCGGGAAAACGCAGGCTGTCCAGACGTCCGTCCGCCTGCTGTTGCCGCCCATACCCGGATGACATTTCCGGCAACATTTCCGTATCATCACGTTCAACTATCCATTGTTCGCGAACCGATGCCAGACCACGACGGATATCAATTTCAATCTGTGGATCAGTATAAGGCCCGGAACAATCGTAAACGAATACCGGCGGATTCGGTTCTGCGCCCATGGCAGCCGGTGTATCGGTTTGCGAAATTTCGCGCATCGGCACCCGAATATCCGCCCGGGAACCGGTAACATACACTTTTCTGGATGAAGGAAAAGGTTGCACGGCATTACTGTCCACATGCGCCAGCGACGCTACAAATTCAGCCGAAGATTTCATTGGTACTCCCATTCACAATAGACAGGGAAGCACCAGCGCGCTTCCCTACGGCGGCATGACCCGCATCAGGTTCAAAGGGTATCTCTCACCTTGCGCAGCAGTTTCCTGACCCTGCACAAAGACCCCCAGCAATTGACAGTCAATCCAAACACAACATGAAGTCAGACATGCAGATAAAACCCTGCAATTTCACGGCCAATCCACAGACTACTGCATTCTAATCGGTAGCATGACTTTCCGCAATCATCATAACGTGTCATTATTGCCGGGAATATGCGCAACGGGCACTGAAAGGACTGTCATGACTGCACCCATCAAGCATTGTAAAAAACTCGACCGCATCCTGCGCAGCACCGGCAGTCACTGGGTCGGCAATGGCTTTCCGGTACAAACGCTGTTTGCCTACCCTGAACTGGGTGCGGTCCTGAGCCCTTTTTTACTGCTCGATTATGCCGGTCCGGCAGAATTTCCGCCCACCCAACAGCGTCTGGGTGTGGGAGAACATCCCCACCGGGGTTTTGAAACAGTCACCATTGTTTATTCTGGTGAAGTGGATCACCGTGATTCTGCTGGTGGTTGCGGCCACATCGGCCCTGGTGACGTACAATGGATGACCGCCGCATCCGGCGTCGTGCATGAAGAATTTCATGGTCACGACTTTGCGCAACAGGGCGGCCTGTTCGAGATGATTCAACTCTGGGTAAATCTGCCGGCAAAACACAAAATGACGTCCCCACGCTACCAGACCATTCTGGACAGCCATATTCCCAATGTCCGATTGCCAGACAATCAAGGCAGCGTACGCGTCATCGCCGGAGAGTATGCCGGCGTAACCGGCCCCGCACAAACCTTTACCCCCATCCACGTCTGGGATCTGCGCCTGTCAAATACACACCCTGTCCAGATTCCCCTGCCAGAAGGCCATACTGCCGCCTTGCTGGTACTAAAAGGCGAATTACACCTGAGCCAGGTAGAAACTCCCATCAATCATGCAGAAATTGCCATCTTTGAACGGCAAAATACACAACTATGCATTAAGGAACCGCTGATTTATTCCTCCATGAGCCGCGTTGCGGGTCAAATTGGGGAAGATCGCGACGCGTGCGGCGCAGGTCGTAGCCGGGACTACGATGCCAAGCCGCACAAGAAAGCGAGCGCCCGATTTGACCGCAACCCGTATGGGACGGGGCTTGGCGGGCGAACTGCCGCGTTGTGTCTCTTGTCAAGGAGAACGGCCCTTGACTGCGAGCCACGCCTTGCATTTCATCCCGCCAGGCCGCCGTCGCGACCATGTGGGAATAGATCAGCGGTTCCACAGGCGAACAACGTCACAGCTTTGCTGTTATGCGGCGAACCGATTCACGAACCAATTACCGGCAGCGGCCCTTTCGTGATGAATACCGCCGCAGAAATCCGTCAGGCCATCAATGATTATCAAAGTGGAAAAATGGGGCATCTGTCTTAATCCGCTCTCTACATAGAGAATCGTACATGCCCTCACAGGTGTCTCGCATGAGATTCCCTTGGACAGATAAATCTGGTCAACCAGCAAGGTAAGAGGATGAACACGACTGCCCATATCGCCACCAACAACACCGTCCCGCCATCGCAACTGGTGCATGCCTATCTTTTTTCTGCTGACGGGGTGGGGCGGCGCATCGAAGAAGATGTTGCGCTTGGCTGGCTGAAAAACCCCGCCACACCCGCCTCGGAGTTCATCTGGCTGCATTTCAGCAATCCGCACAATATCGGAAAAAAATGGCTTGAATATATCGAGCTACCAACTTCATTCAAAGAAGTGCTTCACGAAGAAAGACGGTCTTCCCGACTCGCACATTCACACCTCGGCCTGTTTGCGGTACTCAACGAAGTACCCGATGAATCGCTCCACAAGGGACTGCCAGAATTATCCACGCTTTGGCTGAGCGTCCGTCAACACTGGCTGTTAAGTGCGTGGGACAACCCATTTCGTGCTGTCACCGAACTGGATGCACGGATTGCGGAAGGGAAAATCACCTTCCGCAATCCGGTAGCGCTGATTGTGTATTTTCTGAATGAGCAGGCAGATACGCTGGCCCGTATCCTGCGCAACGCCGTCGGCACAGCCAACCACATCGAAACCCGGTTACTGAACAATCAGTTGCCCAAGCGCGCAGATCTCGGCGGCATGCGTCGAAATCTCATGCGTCTGCAACGGTTGCTGGCGCCAGAGCCCGCCGCATTGTTCCGGTTGGTCAACCGCCTGCCACACTGGATTCAGGAGGAGGATGCCGATTATTTGCATCTTGCCACTGAAAACTTTTCCGTCGTTCTGCGCGATATGACCAGTCTGCAAGAGCGCATCAAATTGCTCGAAGACGAAATTGCTGCACGGGTGAGCGAAAGAACCAACCACAACGTATTCATTCTGACTTCGGTTACCGTCCTGTCGCTACCATTGACCATCGTTGCCGCTTTATTCGGCATGAACGTCGGCGGCTTACCCTTTCGAAACAGTGCGCTGGGGTTCTGGCTGGTATTCCTGCTTGCCGTTCTGATCACCGGATTGACTCTACTATGGATTCTGCGTTTTTTACGTGATTGATGACATGATTGATGACATGATTGATGACACGATTGATTTGATATGGATGCCAAAAAATGCATGGACATGGCGAACGCCTGCCTTATTCTCTATTCCTTGCTGGTTTAAAACCCTGACCTGAAGACCGGTGACTCATTGCTCGAACCATTTCACACGCAAATAAAAACAGATTACAATCGTTCTCATATAACATGCGGACAGTGGGAGCATCATGAAACCGTTACAGCAGCACCGTCTGCACGCCAGA
>JAJYGL010000099.1:0-10178 GCA_021790625.1 Pseudomonadota bacterium
CACTATAGGTTGACGGTGTCCCGGATTTCATGGTCTCAGCGGCCTTTAAAAAAACTGAAGGCATCCAAAAAAAATACGAATGGTTTATTTCTAATAAAAAAAATATAGTTGCTCCAAGAGTTTTGTTAATTAGCCCTTGGAGGAAAAATGAACGCCTCATCCCCAACCGCACCAATCATCGTCAAGGCTCCGGATTCGAGTAGCAAAATCAATATAGCGCATGAAATCAATCGCTACGAAACTCCTCTTGCAGATGCCGTCATTAATTTATCACATGAACTCTCTAATAGTTTTCATGCGCTACCAATCACTGGCGGATCGTCATTGGAAGGATCGCTGCTAAAAAATAAATATGATGAGATTTTCGGAATGCAGATGTTGCGTTCCGAAATGACGATTACTGGAACGTATTTTGATTCGTTTTTTTTTGGTAACAAAGTAATTTCGGAAGCGGAAAATCTGGCAGCTAAATTGTATGGTGCAGATGGGACTTTATTTGTAACAACGGGAACAACGGTTTCGAACCAGATCGCTATAGATGCGCTCTGCGAACGAAATATGCGCGTGTTGCTTGACAAAAGTTGCCATCAATCCATGCATTTTGCATTGCGTCAACATGGTGCTGTCGTAGACCACTTGCTACCGATTTGGAGATGCGAAAAATCCGGTAAAAATATATGGTCACTCAATGACTTACTGACATTGATATTAAACGCTCAGCATGCCGGAGCACCATACGAGCTAATTGTCTTGAATGCCCATTCTTATGATGGGATGGTCTACGATTTGCCTCAAATAATTGCGTATCTTCTTCAGAATGGTGCAGCTACAAGAACTTTCCTGATCGATGAAGCCTGGGGCGCGGCGAACTATTTTCAAAAAGACCTGAAATCGCTGACAGCGATGCGTGCACGATTCTTGTTCAAGGATCATCCTCAACTCAAAATAGTCGCGACACAGTCGGCGCACAAATCACTAAGTTGCCTTAGGCAGGCGTCGATGATTCATTACTGTGGTGACACAGAGTTAGGTGCTCGTCTTAAATTGTCTCGTTTTAAATTCCATACGACATCGCCAAGTTATCCGATCCTGGCATCGCTCGATCTCGCACGAGCCCAAATGCAGGAAGAAGGCGAAGCTCTGTTAATTCGAGCATCGACACTCTCGACGTATTTTTGTCAGGAAATTAAAAACCTATGGCACATGACTGACAATTTGATAAATGAAACCATGCCCCCCGCAAATCCATTCGTATATGCGCATAGCGATCCTACCAAAGTTTCTATTAACGTCGACGATCTGGGCATCTCCGCTTACGATGTGAAAGACAAGCTTTTTTTAAACCATGGTATTTATGTTAATCGCATCACCGACACTTCCTTGCTTTTCAATTTTCATATCGGTATCACCGCCGGCGCGACAGAGAATTTACTCCGCGCATTACAGGATATAGGCCTTGCTTCAGAACAATGGCCAAGTTTTGCCAATTCAGAAAATTTTATCATTTCCTATCCGCCTGGCGTTCCGATTATCGTACCGGGCGATGCGATAACGCCTGAAATTCAAAAATATATTCGTAAGATGAAACGATCAGGCGCTCATGTTTTTTATGCGTAAAGATTGTTAAATCCTGATTTTAATTATCAAATTATGTGGAGAATTAAATAAATGATTCATCTCAAAGTTATTACTAACCAGGCCCAATTGCGACCCAACGCTCACGCTTTTATTGGAACAACATGTGTCATGACCTGGGACGAGTTTAGGCAGGAAACCGAAAGAAAAATAGCCTTCCTATTAAATCATTACGGTAACGATTTGCCGCGGCAGGCTTCTTATATCACTCCAACTCGAATCGAAATGATGCCGTGGTTAGCGGCGTTAGCCACGCTGGGAATTCCGTTTGCCGGATTGGATTATTCCCTGCCCCCAGCTTCTTTGAAAGCTTTAAATAATTCAATCAATGCCGATATGGTACTGCTGTCATCTCGATCGATTTTACAAAATGGTGACGGCATGTCGTTGGCTAGCGATAATGCGATGATATTCGACCTTGATTCGCTTTCCATACCATTTATCGATTGTTCGACAGCCGGCAATAAACAGTCAATGCTGACCATGATCGAAAATCTTGCCTTATCGGAACGGCCCTATCGCTCTATCGGATTTACATCGGGTACGACTGGTTTGCCTAAACCTGTATTGCGTCATACGTCATTTGATCAGCGTCGCTTCGCTTATTTTACTGAACGCTATAAATTTACCGGCGAAGATATATTTCTAGCGGTGATGCCAGCTTATCACGCGGCGGGTAGCGGATGGATCAGGCTCTTTCTTACACTTGGTGCGGCGGTTCGTATTCCATTTGGCGAGTCGCCAAGAGGGATGCTCAACTCTTTGATAAATAATCGTATTACAGCGACAGTAATGACGCCGGTCTTGCTGAGTATGCTTATAGATGCGGCCACCAAATTTAAAGTCATGTCGATACCATCTCTTCGGTGGTTATTGGTCGGTGGCAAGCATCTATCGACATCTTTAAAACTGCGCGCGCTGGCTGTACTCGGATCTTCTCTGCATGAATACTATGGCACTACGGAAACGGGTGTCAACACAATCGCCGAACCGGCAGACATATCCAATTATCCCGCTAGTGTTGGCAGACCGTATGACGGCAACACCATTGCTATTTTAGACGCCGCACATCAACCATTACCTGTTCAATGTGCAGGCAGCGTTGCCGTCGAGAGCTACATGAACATGGATGCCTATGGCGATGGTGATACGAATACCGTCGAACTTGAAGGAAAACGATATTTCGTTACACCGGATCAAGGATTTTTAGACCAAAAAGGCAGATTATTCTTGCTCAATCGGTCTGGCATTCCCGGGAACCATGACCACCTATATCAGCTGGAAGATGCGATTCGAAATATGCCGGACGTAGAAGATGTGGCGATTTTATCGGGAGATGAAAATGGAGCCGAGCAGGTAACTTGCATTTTAAAAATTGCCAGCACCACTCGACCCGAAGCGATCTTTATTGAGCAAATTCGCATTCTGGCCGAACGTGAAAGGATAAAGCTTCATACTTGCCGCATCGTCCATTCGATTCCATACAGCCCGAGCGGCAAGGTGCGTATTCGCGATCTCAAGTTATTGCTGTCTGCGGCATAAATCATGAATGCCCGACCCATACATTTAGTTCCTACAGTTCAAATTCAGATCAAATTGGAGAAATCATGAAAACCAAATATTCGCTGGGTGCCCTTTTTTGTATGGTTGCGACCTTGTCATGGGGCGGCATGTTCCCGATCATGACTTCTGCATTAAAGCATATTGATCCTTTTAATTTCACCGCAATGCGGTACTCGATTGCCGGCCTGGCATTCCTGGTTGTACTGTTATTCAGAGAAGGACCGCAGGCGCTTAATTTGAAAGGCGAGCGCGTGGGTTTGGTCTGGTTCCTGGGCACGGCAGGTTTTGCCGGGTTCGGCTTTTTGGTGTTTCTAGGGCAGCAATTAGCAGGACCGACCGGAGCGCTCTCGGCTTCGATCGTAATGGCGACGATGCCCATGCTGGGTTTGCTGGTAGGCTGGATTGTAAAGGGCGCAAAACCCCCGATATTAACGTTGGGGTTTATCCTGCTGTCGTTCACGGGCGTCATTCTGGTTATTACCAATGGCAATATCGGCGCACTGCTGTCCAGACCGCAAAGTTTCGCCGCGTATGCCCCGCTATTGCTCGGCGCATTGTGTTGGGTCGTTTATACCATAGGCGCAAGTTATTTTCCGACCTGGTCAGCATACCGCTACACTACCATTACAACCATGCTCGGCCTGACCAGTATTTTTACGATTGATTTTATACTGACGATGGTAGGATATATTTCTGTGCCTACCGTTTCCGATGTGATCATCGTCACGCCGCATCTGCTTTATATGGCGTTGGTCGCGGGGTTAATCGGCGTGCTGAGCTGGAATATGGGCAACAAAATCATCACTCCCCTGAACGGCGTTCTTTTCATGGATATCGTGCCTGTCACAGCATTTACCGTCTCTACGCTAACGGGCATCATACCGTCCGAAATGCAGATTGTCGGAGCGTGTACCACAGGAATTGCGCTTATCCTCAATAATTTATACCAACGTCAAAGAATGATGCGCATGGCCATGACATCGGCACAACCTGGTTAAATGGTGCCGCTGTAGTGTTTTTAAGAAATTTGCCATATTTGATGAATAATCGGGATGATCGCTTGCATGAGCGGGCTTGTTTCTTCGGTATCGCGGTAAATGAAGTACAGATGGTCGATTTCCAACCCTGGGGACCAGATGATAATCTTTCCCTCGGTTTCGGCCGCAATTGCAATGTCTTCACGCAGCAAAGACAGCCCGATTCCTTGCGCCACCAGATCGCCAAGCAATCGTTCCTGGTCAGCTTCGATGACTATCCGAGGACGTACGTTATGGCGTGCGAACATCCTCGAGGCGATGCTCCTGAAAGAGCAGTTTTCGGGGGTGGAAATCCAAGGGAATGCCACGATATCTTCCCAGCTCGCGTTGATCAATTGATCCCTCCATTTGATCGGGGCGACGATGCGCAATGAGACGGGAGCTATTTTTAGCGCGGAAATATGATCGTGGTTCGTTTTGCCGATAATATAACCAGCCTGAATTTTTCTGTCGGCTACGCGGCTGATTATTTCTCCTGAAATTCCCTGACAAAGTGTCGGTTTGAGCCCGGGATAATGATTGACCAGAATCGCGAGAAACTCGCCGAGACGCAACATGACGGGATCGGAAATCGTGCCGAGCTGGAATTCGCCCGTGATTCCGTCATTCCGAAAGTGTTTGGCTTTGACGGAAACATTACTGGCGGCATCCAGCACCTTGTTAGCTTCGAACAACAATGCAGTGCCGGCTGAAGTGAGTACCATACCTTTCGCGGAGCGATCGAACAATTTTAGCTGAAGTTCTGTTTCAAGCGCCTTGATCTGGGCACTGACTGCCGGCGCACTGAGGAAAAGCAATGCGGAGGCCCGCACGAGACTGCCTTCCCTGGCAACAAACGAAAATGAACGTAACTGATTTAAATCCATTAATCGACAATAACTTATGATCAACAAAACGAGAGATGTGATTGAGGCTATCCGGTTTTTATTCCGCAGTCAAGATACATAAATCGGATGGATTGCTACTTTGGTGAAGAGAAATTTATGAACAAAATATCTCACTCGCTGGATTCATTAATTGGGAGCGATCTTGTAAATACAGACAGGTTGAGTCCGTGTAGCTTCTCAGTCGCCTTCTTTTTGAACCTGTGCAAATTTTACACAGGTTGAATGCTTGTCTAATTCTCCATCCTTAAACGTTAATATGCTTAGTCAGTACTGACCGATCTCTATCAAATAAGCGCGACATCTGCTCGGTCGATAACCATACCGTATCATCCTGTAAACAAACCTCCAGATGTATTTGCCCATCCTGCGTTTCAAATAATTGTATGATTCATGCTATCGATCACTTTCTCACCCCTGCTGCATTTTTTTGCCCAGACAAACTTGTCTGGCATTGTGCGAAAGTTGATATTTATCATTCACCTGTACTTCATCCAGGTCAGGAATTTGCAGAAAAAATGGTGCAGTAACAGGCGTAACCCGGCGCATCAGAAATCCAGGTGTGTCCGTATGGCAAAAATATCGACCGGGCCTCGCTCGGCGTTGTACGCGGGGTTGTTCACATGCTGATAATCTGCGGTGATATGAATATGCTGAATCACATACCAGGAATAATACATCTCAACGATATCTTCGTTGGCATAACGCGGTAATGAGCCATCCCCGATCACTACCCCCATCCCGCCTGCCGCGAAATAATCGCGTGCCGCATGTGACAACCCATTGACCACGCCTGCCAGGCCGACGGTATCGCCATCTCGCCCCCAACTATTGCCCTGCACGGAAAGTCCGCCAGAGACCGACTGGTTAATATCGGTGAATTCATATGTTTCTTCGCTGCCATCATTGATGCTGGCGCGGGCGAACAATCCGCAGTGTGCTGTCAAACCTTGCTGGAAATTGATTTCAACGCCAGGACGATTGGCGAAACGGCGCACATTGGCGGTATTCGGCACGGTATTGGTTTGCGCCGCGTATTGCAGCGCGTCTTTGTAACTGCCCATATTGCCATGGTTGACATACACCAGCAGTTTGATGGTTCCTGGCTGGACGAACCAGTTTTCGCGCCCTTCCAATTCAGTCACCCATTCCAGCTGACTCATGTTTTCCGTCAGTTTTTCACTGTTCGGCGTCACGGACAAATCAAATATACCGCCGCGTAGTGTCCACCAGTCCTGTGTCAATTCGATGCTGCCGCCATAGCTGTATCCCCAGGCATCGGCAGCGTAATCGTAGGCACCGCCATCGACAATTGACCAGTTCATGAAATCATTGCGCGGATCGTGGGCATAGGTATTGGTATCGAACACATCGGTCACGGCAAATTTACCTACTGTTACCACGACGTTGTTTGCACTGCGCGTTTGCGCCATCTGGTTTTCACCTGCGGCCACTTCGGTGCTGGCACCACCAAGATTCCATACTTTGCGCACAAACAGACGCGGTGTACGGTAATACGGATTGACCGCGCCAACCTTGTATGCCTCCCCGCTTGGGAAACCGGCAATCCCCAGGGTATCGCTCAAACCAAAGCCCTGGTCTTCTTCCGGATTGACCCAGATTTCCGTCTGCGCATCGAGGCGATAACCCAGATACAGCGTGGCATCATTGGTTTGTTCACCATTGTTGGAGGGAGTCAGGCTCTGTGCAGTGGCAATATAACCCGGCGCTGAAAATGCCGGATGCCATTGATAGGTATTGGTGTATTGCCCATAAACTGCCCACGGACTACCAACTACCGCCATCTTAGTTGCAGCATTGCCGGGAACAAGCGTCGGCGCTGATACCGTCCCTGCATCTGGGCCCGAATCTGTAACCAATGTAGACGTGCCATCGGCCAGTACAGGCTGACTGCTCAACGTCACCAGCACGACAAAGAACCATGCCCGATAAAATGTTTGTCTGATCTGCTTCAAGAAATACATCCGTTTTGTTGTGCTGAAAACTGCTTTTTGTGAATGAGAATTATTCCATATTTAAAGAAAGGAATCAAGACTCATTTATCGCAATAAAACGGCGTCACTTTACCTGAACAATGCGTCATTTTCATGACAGTTTTTCTGAATGGCAATTTTCAGTCCCATAGCGCATAACACCTTCGTGTCACGCCTCATGCCGCCAGCCGGCCATCCACCAGACGAATGACTCTGTCCATGGCCTGCGCCAGTTCCGCGTCATGCGTGACGACCAGAAAACTGGTGCCCTGTTCCTGATTCAACTCCCGCATCAGTGCGTAGACGGAAAACGCCGTTTGGCGGTCAAGATTGCCGGTAGGTTCGTCTGCCAGCACGCAGGCCGGTTCGGTGACCAATGCCCGTGCAATCGCCACCCGTTGCCGCTCACCACCCGACAGCTCACCCGGCATGTGCATCAATCGAGGTGACAACCCTACCCGTTCCAGTATCTGGCTTGCCTTTGCACGCGCGTCGGTGCGTTTCATCCGCCGAATCAGCAGTGGCATCGCCACGTTATCCAACGCAGAAAATTCTGGCAGCAAATGATGGAACTGGTACACAAAGCCCAGCGAACGATTGCGCCATTCCCCACGCACACGTTCTGTCATGTCGTGAATATTTTTTCCTGACACATGCACGTGGCCGGCGGTCAACTCATCCAACCCACCCAACACATGCAGCAACGTCGATTTGCCTGAACCGGACGCCCCCATGACAGCCACCATTTCACCGGCTGCGACAGAAAAACTGACGTTTTTGAGCACATCAACCGTCAGACTGCCTTGCCGAAAGGTTTTTTCGACGTTTTCACAGACCAGTACCGGATCATTCATAACGCAACGCCTCCGCAGGCTGAATACGCGCCGCGCGCCAACTCGGATACAAGGTCGCCAGCCAGGACAACACCAGCGACACCAGCCCGATCGTCCATACATCGTGCCAGTCCAACCGCGACGGCAATTCACTGATCTGGTACACGTCGGACGACAAGAAATGTATGCCAAAGGTGTGCTCAATGGCAGGTACCAGAACACTGATATTCAGCGCAATTACCACGCCGGCTACCAACCCCATGACCGTGCCAATGAGGCCAATCAATGCCCCCTGAATCATGAAAATACGCTGGATACTGGCCGGAGAAGCCCCCAAAGTGCGCAAAATAGCGATATCTGCCTGTTTATCGGTCACTACCATCACCAACGTAGACACGATATTGAATGCAGCGACCGCCACGATCAACGACAGAATGATGAACATCACCTGTTTTTCCATTTGCACGGCGCGAAAAAAATTGCTGTGCGACGCCGTCCAGTCACGCACATAAAAAGCGTTGTGCAATTTTCGTGACAACTGACGCGCCACCTGCGGCGCCTGATACAAATCATCGAGTTTCAGCCGCAAACCCGACACGCTATCACCGGTGCGGAACAGAACCTGTGCATCCGGCAACGCAATCAGCACCAACCCGGAGTCATATTCATACAACCCCATATGAAACACGCCTGACACCCGAAACTCTTTCAGGCGCGGTATCATGCCTGCCGGTGTAATCTGCCCTTGCGGCGTGATGATGGTAATCTTGTCACCCACACTGACCCCCAGCGCATGCGCCAATTCATCACCAATCACCACGTTCCAGCCACCACCATGCAGGCTATTCAAACTACCTGCCCGCATATGACGGCCGATATCGGCCACCCGATTTTCCGCTGCCGGATCGATGCCTCGTACCGCCACCCCCTCCACCGCTTGATCGTAAGCGACCAAACCCTGCCCAGACACATACGGCGCGGCCGCCAGCACGTGAGGTTGTCCAACCACCCATCCTGCCAACTGCTGCCAATCGCTCAGGCTCCCGTCAAACTGGCTGATTTCCACATGCGACACCACGCCAAGAATGCGGTGACGCAACTCACCCTGAAAGCCATTCATCACCGACAGCACAACGATCAATGCCGCCACGCCAAGCGCGATGCCAAGCATGGAAGTCAACGAAATAAAAGAAATGAAATGATTACGCCGTTTTGCCCGCGTATACCGCAAGCCAATGAGCCATTCAAAATAATGCACAAAGAATCCCAAAAAAACCAATTACCCGAACGCTAATTACCCGAACGCCAAATCGAAATAATCACCCACAAACTGTTCAGAAAAGCCAGAATAAAACCGATGAATCCCATGAATCGCCAGCCATCCACCGTCATGACGATAGATGAACCAATCACCAGCGACGCCGTCAAAATACCCATCGCAATACGGTTGCTGGCACGATCCAGTTGACGACCGAACGCATCGAGCCGCTTGAGATCCAGATCGATCCGCAACCGTCCACGCCTCACCTCGCGCATCAATCGCGCCAGATCGCGCGGCAACCCCGCCACCACCTCAAAGGCTTCCTTGACCCCGCGTCGTCCGCGTTGCATCAACGCATCCGGTGTATAGCGACGCAGAATGACTTCCTGCACAAATGGCGCCATCAAAGGTGACAACTGAAATTCCGGATCGAGCTGTTGCCCCAGTCCTTCCAGCGTAATCAGTGCCTTGAATAACAGCGTCAAATCTGCCGGCAACACCAGACCGTTGTCACGAATCAGGCTGGCAATATCATTAAGCAACGACGCCACCCGCACATCCTTGAGCTGAAGATGGTCGTAATTTCCCATCAAATCCGCCACATCGTGCGCAAGTTTTACTTCGTCCACCTCAGTTTCACCCGTCCATTCCATCAATATCTGAATCAGGTCGGACTCATCATTATGCGCCAGCGCATCGAGCAGATTGACCAACTGCTGACGACGAAACTCGGTCAATCGGCCTACCATGCCAAAATCAATCATGCCGATGCGATTACCCGGCAAGTACATGACATTCCCCGGATGCGGGTCGGCATGAAAGTAACCATGCACCAGAATCATTTTCAGCACGATGCTGGCGCCGCGCTGCGCCAACAATTTTGTATCCAGCCCGGATTCCCGTGCTTGCGCCAGATGTGTGCCGACAATCCCCAGCAACTCTTCCTGCACATTCATCCCGGAACGGGTGTA
>JAJYGL010000099.1:10725-19600 GCA_021790625.1 Pseudomonadota bacterium
TGATCCCATTCATTTTCCGTCGTTTTCCAGTGCAAAATTCGCCCGGCACGCTCCAGCACGCTGCCCATACCAAGCACGCGCACAAAATCACCCCAACCATAACGGATGAGAACGCTGGCGATTTCATGCAAACGCGATAAATCGCGTACCACACTAAAAGTTTCCCACAACATACAAATTAAACGCCGACTGAAATGCGCCCATTCTACCCGAAACCATGCCTTGCATTACCCACTTTTGACAAATTGCCATAAATCGGGTAACTTTCGCGCATGATCTATCTATTCCGCCTGATTATTCTGGTTCTGGCGCTCGCCAACCCGCTGCTGGGCTGGACGGCAGATGTGTCCGCCACCGTGCCGCCCATCTCGGCTTCTTCTGTTGCGCTCGTATCATCCGTCGCAGCGGCACCCACCGCATCAACCAATACAGCGACACAACGCCCTTCCCGCGTTGAACTCGCCCTGTTCGCCATAGGCCTCATCGGCGCCGTATACAAGCCGGGCGGCGATAACCCCGCCGTTGGCATGGACTGTAGCGGATTTGTACGTTACGTGTACCACGAAGTTGCCGGATTAAAATTGCCGCATAGTGCGCGTGCACTCAGTAAAATTCGCAATACCATCGCCAAGGCTGACCTGAAACCAGGTGATCTGGTGTTTTTTAATACGATGAAACATGCATTTTCCCATGTCGGCATCTATCTGGGCGACAACCAGTTTGTGCATGCCGCCAGCAGCAAGACCGGTTTCGTCATGGTTTCCAATCTTGATGAAGCCTATTGGGCAAAGCGTTATGAAGGTGCCCGCCGGATATTGCCCAGCGCATCCGCAGCATCGCCACCCATCACCCCCGCAACCAATACAGCACCAACCGACTCCATTGCTTCGTTTGCTCAGTAATACCAGAAAAATAACGGTATAATAGCGGTTTGTCATTTTCTGTCCCGACCAACATGTCGCTTGTCGATGAGATTGCCCGCCGCCGCACCTTTGCCATCATTTCTCACCCCGACGCGGGTAAAACCACACTAACAGAAAAACTGCTCTGGTATGGTGGCGCCATTCAGGTGGCCGGTGAAGTACGTGCGCGCAAAGCCAGTCGCCATGCCACGTCCGACTGGATGGAACTGGAAAAGCAACGCGGCATCTCCGTCACCTCTTCGGTGATGCAGTTCCCTTATCGCGAACACATCGTCAATCTGCTCGACACCCCCGGACACGAAGATTTTTCGGAAGATACCTACCGGACACTGACCGCTGTCGATTCGGCTGTCATGGTCATCGATTCGGTCAACGGGGTCGAAGCGCAAACCATCAAATTGCTGAATGTATGCCGGATGCGCAACACGCCCATCATCACTTTTATCAACAAACTCGACCGGGAAGGTCAATCCCCGATTGATTTACTCGATGAAATCGAATCCGTGCTGGGCATGCAATGTGCGCCCATGACTTGGCCCATTGGCATGGGAAAACGATTTCGTGGCATCTACCATCTATATGATGATACCGTACTGGTATTCGACCCTCAGGCGGAAAAAGGCACCAGCGCCATCGTGCATGGCCTTGATAACCCGGCGCTTGGCAATCTGCTCGGTGACCAGTTATCCGAATTACGCGAGGAAATCGAATTGGTGCGCGGCGCTTCGCACGTCTTCTCATCGGCTGCTTATCTGGCTGGGCAACAGACACCGGTATTGTTTGGCTCCGCCGTCAACAACTTCGGCGTACAGATGATGCTGGACACGCTAATTGATCTCGCGCCTGCACCGCTGCCGCGCCCGACACAAACCCGCACCGTCACGCCGGATGAACCCGCTTTCTCCGGTTTCGTGTTCAAAATACAAGCCAACATGGACCCAAAACACCGTGACCGCATTGCTTTTTTACGCGTATGTTCCGGCCGCTTTGACCGTGGCATGAAAATCCGTCAGGTTGCCAGCGACAAACAGTTTACCGTCAACAATGCCATCACATTCATGGCACAGGATCGTTCAACCACCGACGAAGCCTTCTCCGGCGACATCATCGGTATCCCCAATCATGGCACCATCCGCCTGGGTGACACCTTCACCGACAGTGAAAACCTGAAATTTACCGGCATTCCCTCCTTCGCGCCTGAATTTTTCCGCAAAGCACGCATCAGAAATCCGTTAAAGACCAAGCAACTGCAAAAAGGACTGCAGCAGCTCTCCGAAGAGGGTGCAACCCAATTATTTCGCCCGTTACTATCCAATGATCTGATTCTGGGCGCCGTCGGCACCCTCCAGTTTGAAGTCGTCGCCCATCGACTGGAACACGAATACGGTGTCGATGCAATTTTTGAATCCTGTGAATTCATTACCGCCCGCTGGCTACACGGCAGTGATGCCGCCATCAAGCAGATAGCCGACAAATATGGCTTCAACGTCGCTATTGACGGCAGCGGCGCGTATGTCTATCTTGCCCCGAATCGCGTCAATCTCGACATGACGCGCGAACGCTTTCCCGATCTCCAGTTTCTGGAAACGCGAGAAATATTCTAATGAATAGAACGTCAGGAACAGTCCTTGCTTCATGCTGTCCAACAGCGTCTGTATCTTGTCGCGGCTACGCCATCATCCCGATATATGACGCGCTTTAACCCATTCAAACAACCAAAAACACGCCCGTTCGAAAACAATTTCACCGAACTGCGTGCGATATTGCCGCATCCGCCGCAATTCGTCGAATTTCGCATCAGCCAGACGCTGTTGTGGGCACTCATCATCTCGTTGCTCCTCCATCTGTTGTTGCTGCTGCGCCTGCACTGGCATACGCCGCCTGTTTCTCCGCTTATCAACGCAGGCGGCAGCCAACAACCCTTGACCGTGAACATCAACCCCAACGTACCACTAACGGCAACGCGCGCCGCACCTGCCCCAAAAAATACCGCCACACAAACCGAGCGTATTCTCAGCGTTCCAGTCATCCACCCAACCCCGCACGCCCTGGTTTTACCACCGCACTCAACACGTCATCCGGTCGTACGCCAGCCCGTGCCACGCCCGCCCACCGTGGTGCGACCAAGTCCCAGTCCTCGCCCGAATCCCGCCACTACCGCTACCGACATGTCGAGCTACATCAAGATGCAGCGCGCCCGCAACCGCGCCAACAATCCTGACGAGGACAACAGCGCAGACGACACATCCACACCTTCTCCCGCGCCAATGGACTCCCGCATGGCCAACATCACCCGTAACCTGCAAGACAATGGCGGCGGCGGCATCTTCCAGATTACCAGCATGAACAGCGAAAATGCCACCTTCATCTTCCGTGGCTGGGATCACGCCACCTGGAGCAACCCCATCAAACAGATGTTTAGCGTACAAGCCACCGATCAAGTCGACATCGAACACGCCATCGTACGTAAAATGATTTCCATCATTCGCCAAAAACATCCTGGTGATTTTGACTGGGAATCACGCCGTCTCGGACGCGTAGTGACCTTATCCGCCGCACCAGAAAACAACGCCGGACTGGAAGAATTCCTGTTAAAAGAATTTTTCTACGACTACAATAATGGCGTACATTGAGCATACGCAATCCGATCGCGTCGCTTTTCTGGCAAAAAAACGGCCACAAACGGTTAAAAACAAGAACCATACATCGATGGATGCAGCCGGACAAACAGCGTGCAACCGCCTCGTTGGTAACGAGCAAAACATGCTCGGCGGGACGGGGATGAATTCGCATGATGATATCCACAGTATTATTTTTGTGCCGCCAGCGTCTGCAAGCCGTTGACTACTTTCTGATGCAGTTCCGGATCATTGCCTGACAACTGCAGTGCATTGTTCAGCGCATCGCTTGCTGCCTGTTTGTTGGCGTTGGCCATTTCCGCCATACCCAAGTGATATTGAAAGATAGCCTCTTTCGGCAACGCGCTGGCAGCGCTACTCAAATAAGACACGGCATCGACCGGCTTACCCACTTTGTAGCTTGCCCAACCAAAGGTATCCTTGAAATAGGGCACCTGACTGCTCTGCAATGCCTGCGCCAAGGTATAAGCGCGTTGCAGGCTATCCTTATCTGTTTGATAACTATCGATGGCGCTTACCAGGTTGTTGATGATGATCAGCGATCCAGGAGCCTTGTCCAGCAAAGCCTGATACTGTTTGATGGCCGAAGCATGCTGGCCTTGTGCGTCATCAAGCTGCGCCTGCATGAACCCCAGATCGCCATCATCCGGCACCGCAGTCAACCCTTCTGTCAGCACTTTTTGCGCCTCTGCATATTGCTTGTTCTGGAAATACCAACCGGACAAAGCGCGATAACCCAAAGGCGAATGGGGCGCGCGACTGATGGCTGCCTGCCAGTCGGCAATCGCCTCGTCCGTTTTTTTCAGTCCCATTTCAATCCTGCCTCGCAACACCCGCGCAACAACATCATCCGGGTTCTTTTGCAGCACAGAAGCAAGAAAACCCAGTGCAGCCTGTGGGTCATTTTCCATCAGCTCTGTGCGAGAAATGTATTCCACCAGTTGTTCATCATTTGGCGCCAGCGCGTAGGCGCGCTGAAACGCCGCCAGGCCACCTGCCAGATCTTTTTGCCCGCTCAGAATGATACCGGTAATTTTATCCGTCACGGCAGCAGCATCTGGAATCTGTTTCAGCACACTGACCGTCTGCATCGCGCCTGACCAGTCTGCCGAACCGATCTGCAATTGCGCCAGGCCAACCAACGCCGGTACAAAATGCGGGATATTCTCAAGAATACCGCGATAAACCTGGCTCGCGGCATCTGTCTGGTGTCGCTGCACCAGATAACTGGCGTACGGCATGCCGAATTCTGGCGCCTTGTGACTGGCGTTGAATGCCTGCGAATAATTCTGGTCGGCCAAATCAGGCCTACCGGAACTCTGTTCCGCCTTGCCCATCAAGAACAGGGCACGGGCCGAATTGGGTGCATCATGCAAGATAGTGCGCAAATCGGCAATCGCCTGATCGAATCGCCGCGCATCGATTTCCATGCTGGCTTTCAGCAACAATGCCTGTTCATTGCGCGCATCCACACCCAATACCTGCTGGATATACTGGCTGGCGAGCGTCGGTTTCCCGGCCTGTATCGCCATGGACGCCAGCATGTTCTTGGCTTTCAACACGTCATCCGGTTTTTGTGCATGCGCAATCACATCATTCAACACCGTCATTGCCGATGCAGCATTATGTTGCGAATGATACAAATCAACCAGAGCAAATTTCAGTTCATCGCTATCCGGACTTTGTTTCAGATCATCCTGCAGCGACTGTTGAGCAACTGACGCGCCATGATATTGATTCAAGAAACGCGCCAATTCAATCTGGGCAGCCACATTCACGGGCACGGCTGCCGCGCTGGCGCGCAACACCGCTTCAGCCTTGTCCAGCATGCCATGTCGTACATAAAACTGTGCCAGCAATGTTTTCAATCCATCATCCGCCGGATGTGCCGTAATCGCGATCTGATAAACCGCCGCAGCCTGATCCAGATTGCCCTGTTTCTCCAACAGGCCAATTTTCATGAACAGCAACGGCATATTGCCGCCATCGATGGCCAAGCCTTTATTGACATCTTCCAGCGCGCCCGCAATATTCTCTTTGGATAATTCAACCGCAGCCAGTACGGCAAACGCATCGATGGTGGCCGGATTTTTAGCCAAGGCCTGCTGTGCAAAATCTGTTGCAGATTTGATATCACCTTTTTTCAGGAACACTGCCGCCCGGAATGCCAGTACGGCAGGATTGCTGCCATCCTGCTGCATCAATTTGTCGCTGACCGACATGGCGTCACTGACGTGCCCTGCCGCCAACAGCAATGTGCCCAACTGAAGTTGCGGCTTGATTTCTTTCGGGTCTGCCGCGACCAACTGACTCAGGTCAGCATACATCTGCTGCCATTGCCCATGTTTTTCAGCAATAGCCACCAAGCCCTTCAAGGCAGGCACGGATTTAGGGTTGATTTGCAGCGCATTCCGGTATTCAATACCCGCCTTGACATCATCCCCTTTAGCCAGCAAAGCGTCCGCATGCTGAATGTATCGGCTTTCTTTTTCCTGTGGCGACGCACACGCCACCAACCCCAATATCAACGCTACGCCAGCAAGGTGCCGAACGTACCCACCCCATCCCTTGTTTTTTTTCATGACCCACCCTGCCAAAAAGTTTTATGTTGCCAAGACCACCGCGACGCGATGTTAACATGAAAGCCACGCCAACATTAATACGTGAAATTACCCGTCAGGCCATCTTCAAACAGTAATCGCCTTGCTGCGCCAGCGAAAAATGCGAATTTTTATCAAATCAAGCACGAATAGATAAATCACGACTATCAACAGCAACGCTAAAATCAGCTGCGCCGACACCGCCGCCATTAAAATCCCCTGCGCAGCCAATACACTCACCACCAAAATATCCGCCAGAGCGCTCCACAACATCCAGCGACTCGGGCACGAGTGCCAGAAGTGTTCGCGCTCCCGCACCAAAAATACGGTTCCGAGCCCTGTAAATACCAACATCAGAAAAATCAATGTCTGCAATTGTGGCAAAGGCAAGTACAACACATCCCGCCCAAAGAAAAACACGCCAAATGACAGCAATAACGTCAATCCGGCCAATGGCACTGCGGTCAACATCAAATCAGGAATGCGCCAACGTTCAGGTCGTTGCGTATAACCCACATGATCCGTGGCAATCGACATGGTAACAAAATCATTGGCAAACAATAACATGACGATCAACATCGGCGTTATCACCAGCACCCCGGTCACCATTACCCCCACGCTCATGAAAACCGCGATTCCCAGCGTTTTGATGATTTTGTTCAAGGTATAGGTCAACATACGCTGATAAATACGCCGACTGGTCTTGACCGCTTCCAGCACGTCAGTCAATCCTGGGCGGGTCAATACCAGGCTTGCCGCCGCCTTGGCGACATCCGTTGCATTCGACACTGCAATGCCGACCTCGGCCTGTTTCAATGCTGGCGCATCATTCACGCCATCACCCGTCATACCGGTCACCCGCCCTTGTTGCTGCAAGGCCTGCACCAAGGCAAATTTATCTTCGGGAAACACCTGCGCGAACACGTCGCAGTTTGCCAATGCCTGCACCGTATCCGCATGAATACGACGCGCCGGACATGCACGATCACCGATTCCCACCTGTTGCGCAATGTGGCGCGCTGTGGTTTCGCTATCACCAGTCACCATCAGTACGCGCACGCCCAGTTCACGCAGGCTCGCTATCAGTTGCGCAGAATCCGCGCGCGCCGGATCCTGCAAAGCCAACAAACCGGCAAAGCGCAAATTGCCTTCCACACCCTGCGCCACACCCAGCACCCGATAACCCTGCTCCGCCAAGGCTTCCACCTTATCCGCAATGTCCGTCTGTCCGGTCATGTCCGCAATTTCTGCGGCGGCCCCCTTCACTGCAAGACATCGTACACCATCGCATTCATACAATAACTCAGAACGACGGGTTTGTGGATCAAACGGTGTGAAATGGATACGCGTCACAACGGCCGACAACGCGCCTTGTTCCTGCACACGCGTCAAAATCGCCAGATCAATCGGGTCTTGCGTGGCAGCGTCGCTCGCCCAGCCCGCATAACACAACAAATCCGCTTCAGCCACACCATTCCACGGCTGCCATTGCGCCAGAACCAACCGGTTTTCCGTGATGGTGCCGGTTTTATCGCTAGCCAGCACGTCCATGGCAGCAGCTTCCTCAATGGCTGACAAGCGCGTCACCAGCACACCGCATTGCGCCAGTTCCAGCGAACCCAACGCCGTTGCCAGTGTAAATGTCGCCGGCAACGCTACCGGGACTGACGCTACCAGCAAGATCAGCGCGAACGGCAGCACATCGGTCAGCGGCATTCCTGTCATCAACGCATACCACAGCAGCAGCAATACTAGCGCCACATCAAACGCCACCAGATATTTAACGATACCAAAAATGATGCTCTGCAAGTGACTGACCGTTTTGGCGCTGCGCACAAGCTCTGCCGTCTTGCCGAACCGGGTATGCGTACCCGTTGCTGTCACCTCACCGCTGGCTTCGCCGCGCGTCGCCATCGATCCGGAAAACACATCCGCACCAAGCCTGGCCTCTATGGGTAGCGATTCGCCGGTCAGGCTGGACTGATCGATCTGCAATTCTCCCTCAGTCAATCGCAAATCGGCTGGTATCAAATCGCCCATGCGAACGTGAACGAAATCACCCGGCACCAGTTCGCGCGCCGGTTTCAGTTGCCATTGCCCGTCACGTAACACCCGTGCCTGTACATTGAGCCGTGTGCGCAACAGCGCCAGCGCCCGGTTGGCACGCCCTTCCTGCAAAAAACCCAGCACAGCGTTCACCACCAACAATACCGCAATCACCACGGCCTCACCCTGTTTACCCAAGACAAGCTGCAACGCAATGACCGCCTCTAACATCCACGGTACGGGCGCCCAGAATTTGGTCAGGAAATCACGCCACGGATGAATTTTTTCCGCAGCCACCTCGTTGGCGCCAGCGGCCAGCAAACGATCGGCAGCTTCCGCCGAAGTCAGTCCCACGTTACTGGGTACCGTCTGCGTATTCATGGCAAAGCGTCCGGCGCAATCAGCACATCGACGCCCTGTGCCGGACATACCAGTGCGGCGGGAATGGCCTTTCCTGACTTCCAGTCCGCCACCGCAGCCTGTTTGCCACGGCCATTCACCAAAAACAGCACTTCTCGCGCATGACTCAATCGGCGGACACTCAGACTGACCCGTTCAGGCGGCGGCTTGGGCGCGGCAAAAACCGGCACCACATCCCGCGCCAAATCCTGTTTCACCTGCCCTGGAAACAAACTGGCCGTATGACCATCTTCGCCCAAACCCAATA
>JAJYGL010000253.1 GCA_021790625.1 Pseudomonadota bacterium
TGCCCGGCCAACACATGCGTCGGTGGCGCAATCACGACCAATGGATTGACCATGAATCGTTCTACCCACACATTGCCATGATCCGGCGGCTCGCCGAGCACATACAAATCGTCTTCATTGTCTTCCAGACGTTGCAATAAGCGCTGACGATTCGTCACCTTCATCATCACATCGACGCCAGGATACCGCTCGCAAAACGCGCCCAATAAACGCGGGATGAAATATTTTGCTGTGGTAATCACCCCCAAACGCAATTGACCGGTCTTTACTCCCTGCAAATCAGAAACCAGCATCTCAAATCTGGCCAGATCGTCGAACAATTGCCGACAAACCCCCAGCAGCTCGCGTCCCGCTTCGGTCAGGTACAGCCGCTTTCCCACTTGTTCCAGCAGCGGCAACCCAACATGCTCGGCCAACTGTTTCATTTGAATCGACACTGTCGGCTGCGTCAGATGCAAATTTTCTGCCGCACGGGTAATGCTCAAACAGCGTGCGACTTCCTGATAGATACGCAACTGATGCAAAGTCAATTGTTTGATCAACGAGACCAATTTTTTTCCTCAATAATGCATAGATTATAATCTATCACAAACATCAAAATTTACAATTATTTTTTATCGTTATGCCTTGTTATAGTGCTCACAGCTCGATAACGAGCTAACCGCTTTCTGGCAATAGTTGCCAATAACGTACAAGCAACCCCAAAAAGCGCATTGTCACCCTTATCAGGAGATATTTCATGGCCGTAAAAACCTATAACGCCGGCGTCAAAGAATACCGCGCCACCTACTGGACCCCAGAATACACGCCAGCCGATACCGATATTCTGGCCTGTTTCAAAATCACACCACAGCCTGGCGTCGACCGCGAAGAAGCGGCCGCAGCCGTTGCTGCCGAATCATCCACCGGCACCTGGACCACCGTCTGGACAGACCTGCTGACTGATCTGGATTACTATAAAGGTCGTGCTTACCGTATCGAAGACGTCCCTGGTGATGACAGTTGCTATTATGCCTTTGTTGCCTACCCCATTGACCTGTTTGAAGAAGGCTCGGTGGTCAACGTGATGACGTCACTGGTTGGCAATGTGTTCGGTTTCAAGGCGATTCGTGCGCTGCGTCTGGAAGATATTCGCTTCCCGATTGCCTATGTCAAAACCTGTGGTGGCCCTCCAAACGGCATTCAGGTAGAACGTGACAAAATGAACAAATATGGTCGTCCATTGCTTGGCTGCACCATCAAACCGAAACTGGGCCTTTCTGCCAAAAACTATGGTCGTGCTGTTTACGAATGTTTGCGCGGCGGACTGGATTTCACCAAAGACGACGAAAACGTCAACAGCCAACCTTTCATGCGCTGGCGCGATCGCTTCCAATTCGTACACGAAGCCACGATAAAAGCGCAACGTGAAACCGGCGAACGTAAAGGTCACTATTTGAACGTCACCGCACCAACGCCAGAAGAAATGTACAAACGGGCGGAATTTGCCAAAGAAATTGGCGCACCTATCATCATGCACGACTACCTGACCGGCGGATTGACCGCCAACACGGGCCTGGCCAACTGGTGCCGCGACAACGGCATGCTACTGCATATTCACCGCGCCATGCACGCCGTGCTGGATCGCAACCCACACCATGGTATTCACTTCCGTGTGCTAGCCAAAATTCTGCGTCTGTCCGGTGGTGACCACCTGCACTCCGGCACCGTCGTCGGCAAACTGGAAGGTGACCGTGGCGCCACACTGGGCTGGATCGACATCATGCGCGATGAATTCATCAAAGAAGACCGTTCACGCGGTATTTTCTTCGACCAAGACTGGGGTTCCATGCCCGGCGTCATTCCGGTCGCTTCTGGCGGCATCCACGTCTGGCACATGCCAGCGCTGGTCAGCATCTTCGGTGACGATTCCGTCCTGCAATTCGGTGGTGGCACATTGGGTCACCCATGGGGCAATGCCGCAGGTGCCGCAGCCAACCGCGTCGCACTGGAAGCCTGTGTGGAAGCTCGCAATCAGGGCGTCGCCATTGAAAAAGAAGGCAAGGCCATTCTGACCAAAGCAGCAGAACACAGCCCGGAACTCAAAGTCGCCATGGAAACATGGAAAGAAATCAAATTTGAGTTCGACACGGTCGACAAACTGGACGTGGCGCACAAATAAACCACCCATTGACTAAATTAAGGATGACACCATGACTACCATGCAAGACTACAAATCCCGCCTGAGCGATCCAGCCAGCCGGAAATTTGAAACATTTTCCTACCTGCCTGCCATGACTAACGACGAAATCCGCAAACAGGTGGAATACATCGTATCCAAGGGCTGGAATCCAGCCATCGAGCACACCGAACCTGCTCACGTGATGGATTCGTACTGGTATATGTGGAAGCTGCCGATGTTCGGTGAAACCGACGTGGATCTGATTCTGAAAGAAGCCGAAGCCTGTCATAAGGCCAACCCGGACAACCATGTCCGTTTGATTGGATATAACAACTTCAATCAGAGTCAAGGCGCCTCCATGGTCATTTATCGCGGCAAAACCGTGTAATTTCCACCTGCCCTGCCGATAGGCAGGGCAACCAGTCAGAACAGGAATCCGGATATGAACGAAATCATTCAGCAATACCAGATTGCCAAGCAACCCTACTACCGCCCGGTTGCCGATGAAATCGAACTTTACGAAGCCACTTACGCCCAGCGTATGCCAATGATGCTAAAAGGCCCCACGGGTTGTGGGAAAACCCGTTTCGTCGAATACATGGCATGGAAACTCAATAAGCCGCTGATTACCGTTGCCTGCAACGAGGATATGACAGCATCAGATCTGGTCGGCCGTTTTCTGCTCGATGCTTCCGGCACCCGCTGGCAAGATGGCCCTTTAGCCATCGCCGCACGCTACGGCGCCATCTGCTATCTGGATGAAGTGGTCGAAGCCAGACAGGACACCACGGTAGTCATTCACCCGCTTACCGACGCACGACGTGTGTTACCACTGGAAAAGAAAGGCGAGTTGATTCACGCACATCCAGATTTTCAACTGGTCATTTCTTACAACCCTGGCTACCAAAGCCTGATGAAAGACCTGAAACAGTCCACCAAGCAACGCTTCGGCGCGCTGGATTTCAACTATCCAGCCAAAGACATCGAAACGGAAATTGTCAGCCACGAAACCGGCGTCGACAAAGCAACCGCCGAAAAACTGGTCGCCATTGCCGAACGGGCCCGTAACCTGAAAGGCCATGGCCTCGACGAAGGCATCTCTACCCGCATGCTGATTTATGCCGGGTCGCTGATTGCTTCTGGTGTCAATCCGCTGGCCGCCTGCCGCGTTACCCTGGTACGCCCGATTACCGATGACCCGGACATGCGCGACGCGCTGGATGCCGCCGTCAGCACATTTTTCTGATTGGCATATTCATATTGATGACTGGAGCAGCATGATGAGCATCCATCTGGAAGACTACCAGGATATTCTGGACGAACTGTCCGATCCGTCACGCGAAGTGTTGCGTGCCGCCTGGCAAGAAGCAACGCGCGTTTTCAACACAGCAGGACTGCGCAACTATCTGACTGGCGCGCGCTCACTCAAAAGTCTTGGTCGCGGCTGCGAACCTGTCATCGCTTTTCTGGAAAATGCGCCACAGGTTGCCCGCGACATCGGTCAGGACAGCATCCCCGACCTGATTCAGACTGGCATGATGATGGCATCCAAAACCAGCGGTGCCGTCATCACGCTGATTTTTGCCACCGCACCGACCGCAGCAAAACGTCTGGGTGACGCCAGCCTGTTTGAGAGCTACCTGCAATTGCTAAACCTGCTCAGCGCCCAGGCGCCACGCGGGTTACGCCCCATGCTCGAACACCTGGACACCCTGTTTGAACACCTGACATTGGGTGGTCTGCGCCGTTGGGCGCTGTGGGGTGCGCAGGCACACCGCACAGATTACCCTGAACAAGTGCTCTACTTCGGGCTGGAAAGCAAGGCATCGCTTGCCATGTTGCAACAAGAACGCAAAGGCACGCTGTTTGTCGATATTCAACGCCGCATCAACATGTACCTGCGCGCTTTGTGGGCACGCGATTTCTTCATGCGGCCGACATCTGGAGATTTCGAAAACCGGCAAGGTTATCGGCCCTACATCGAAAATTACCTCATCCACCTGCCCGATGCATTTGACGACTGCAACGGCATGACCGGCCTGGACCTGTACCGGGCAGCAGCAGCCCATTGTGC
>JAJYGL010000193.1 GCA_021790625.1 Pseudomonadota bacterium
CGCGCCAGCAACGCATCCACACTGATTTCGTCGTTGCGATAAACCTCTACCGTTTCCCCCAGCTCACCAAAATACTGCACCAGGTTATAGGTAAAAGAATCATAATTATCCAGCATCAACAACATGGTTGGTTCCATTGATTTAGTCTGTCTGATTGGTCTGTGTTTCTGGCGACCAGAACCTACGCCTTTTTCTGCACCAGATTCTACGTCCATACATCCGCCTATTGTCCCACAAACAGCATCCGCCCGAAACAGCGAAAAACAAATGCCCGTCCCAGATTTCCGGAACGGGCACTTCTGGCACGCAAACGCCAGCAATCAGCCAGCGCGGTGTGCGGTGCAGCGAATCAACATTGAATCAGCATCAAATCAATCAGTGAAAAAACACAACTGATAAAAAGCTCATCCACGCCATCACAATCAACCCCACCACAATGGTCAACGGAAAATTGGCTTTGCTGAACAGAAAATTAATCATGTCACACCCCCTATTCATGACAACAAGATAAGAAGACTGTTACGTCTTGTTGAAGTTTAACACGCACCAAACTCTTTTTAAAGTAGTTGAGTATAAATTTGTCTTTTTATTACCGTTATTAATGGTATTAGCGACAGCCATTTCTCTACCCGTGAAATGCCCGCTATTTCCGACGATTCATTTAATGCGTCAATACCCACTGCGCCAGTCGGCGCAAGTCTTCCGGGCTCGCCTGCACGTTCGGTGGCATGGGCACCTGCCCCCAATCACCGACGCTGCCATGCTGCAAGCGCTGGGTCAAATAATCCACTGCATTCGGGGTGTTGCGGTAACGTGCCGCCACGGCTTTGAATGCCGGGCCAATGACCGTATGATCGATGGCGTGGCAGGTCATGCAGGCATTTTCCTGCGCCAATTGCAACATGGCGTCATCAGCGTGCGCCAACATGCTGCAACTCAATCCAACACCCATTCCAAAGATGCGCAACCACATGGTTTTCAACCTTTATTTTCTATTACTCATCTCTCGATAACCAGTCCATCAACGTTTGCCATTGCTCTCGCTCACGCAACGTCTGTCGTACCGGCAAATCCACAATGCCTTTACCTTCGAAGGCCGCTTTCACATACGCCTGTGTGTCCTGAAGCATGGTCACCACCGGCAAGCCATGTCCGGTATAAAACGCTTCTATCTGTTGTGCAGCCCAGGTTCGGGGCGCCACCCGCATACCGACCACGCCCAAACGCACGCGTTCTTTGCGCACGGCTTTTTCTTCCTTGAGTGCGGTCACAAACACCATGCCCGCCTCACGGTCGAACAAGGAAGTCCCCATGGGGACCAACACGTATTGGGCCAGTTTCAGCATACGCGCCAACATCTTGCCGTGCACGCCCGCCGGGCTGTCGATGATCAGCCAACCTGCGCGCGTGGCGGAAGGCGTGTCGGCGTGATACGGCCATACCGCCGGCAACTGTGTCGGGCGCCGGGACAGCCAGATCTGCGCCGATTGTTGTCGATCCAGATCGAGCAGACGCACGTTGTTGCCTTGCTGCGCCAGCATGGCGGCCAGGTTTACCGCCAGTGTGGTCTTGCCGCTCCCGCCTTTGGGATTCGCCACCAACAGGGTTTTCACACCAAACGTTCCACCTGGCTCACATCGCGCACCGCACCAGTAGCAGCCGATGTCGTCATCGCGGCATACGCACGCAAAGCCGGTGACACCTTGCGCGGTCGCGTTTCAACCGGTCGCCAGGCCATCGCACCTCGCGCAGCCATCGCCAACCGCCGTGCCGCCAGCACGTTATCTGTCACCGCAAGATGAATACGGCGCGCCGGAATATCAATTTCAATGGTATCACCTTCCTCTACCAGACCAATCATGCCGCCTTCGGCCGCTTCCGGCGAAACGTGCCCGATGCTCAACCCGGACGTACCGCCGGAAAAGCGGCCATCGGTAATCAGGGCGCAGGCTTTGCCCAAGTGCTTGGCTTTGAGATAAGAAGTAGGGTAGAGCATTTCCTGCATGCCCGGTCCACCTTTGGGGCCTTCATAACGAATCACCACCACGTCGCCCGGACGAATCTGGTCGGCCAGGATCGCCGTCACCGCGCTGTCCTGCGATTCGAAAACCCGAGCCGGACCGGAAAAACGTAAAATACTTTCATCAACCCCGGCTGTCTTGACGATGCAGCCATCCTGCGCCAGGTTGCCCTGCAACACGGCCAACCCGCCTTCGCGACTGTAAGCATGCGCGGCATCGCGAATACAGCCTTGCTCGCGATCACTGTCAAGCGTCGGCCAGCGCTTGTCCTGACTGAAGGCCACTTGTGTCGGCACGCCGCCGGGAGCTGCGCGATAAAACTGACGTACCGATTCGTCCTTTGTCTGTCGGATATCATATTGCGCCAACGCATCCGCCAATGTATCGCTGTGCACAGTCGGCACGTCGTGATGAATCAGTCCGGCGCGATCAAGTTCGCCCAGAATCGCCATCACGCCACCAGCGCGATGCACATCTTCCATATGATATTGTGGTGTGGCAGGAGCCACCTTGCACAAATTCGGCACACGGCGACTCATGCGATCGATGTCACGCATGGTAAAAGGCACTTGCGCTTCATGCGCTGCAGCAAGCAAATGCAATACTGTATTGGTTGACCCCCCCATGGCGATATCCAATGCCACGGCATTCTCAAACGCCGCGAAGCTGGCAATGTTACGCGGCAGTACGCGCTCGTCATTACCCTCATAATACCGCTTTGCCAACGCAACAATCTGGCGACCTGCCTGTAAAAACAACTGCTTGCGATCAGCGTGCGTTGCCAGAACCGAGCCATTGCCGGGCAGCGACAAGCCCAATGCCTCGGTCAGGCAGTTCATGGAATTGGCGGTGAACATGCCGGAACACGAACCGCAGGTCGGGCACGCGGAACGCTCGACCTGCGCTACGCTTTCGTCCGATTCTTCGCTGCTGGCCGCCAACACCATGGCGTCCACCAGATCGAGTTTGATTGCCTTTCCATGCAACACCGTCTTGCCGGATTCCATCGGCCCACCGGAAACGAAAATCACTGGAATATTCAGCCGCAATGCGGCCATCAACATGCCCGGCGTAATTTTGTCGCAATTCGACAGACAAACCAGTGCATCGGCGCAATGCGCGTTCACCATATATTCCACGCTGTCCGCAATCAGGTCGCGTGAGGGCAACGAATACAACATGCCATCGTGCCCCATGGCAATGCCGTCATCGATGGCAATGGTATTGAATTCCTTCGCCACGCCGCCCACCGCTTCGATTTCGCGCGCGATGAGCTGCCCCAGATCTTTCAAATGCACGTGACCGGGCACAAACTGGGTAAATGAATTGGCAATGGCAATCAATGGCTTGTCAAAATCGGCATCGGTCATGCCGGTGGCTCGCCAGAGCGCTCGGGCGCCGGCCATATTGCGGCCGTGGGTTGTGGTACGAGAACGATAGTCAGGCATACAATTTTCATCAACTGGTGCGATAATGCCATCCATTCTAACGCAAATCTGGATGTATATGCTTATTCACCCCCAAATCAACCCCGTTGCGCTGACGATTGGCCCCTTGGCTATCCGCTGGTATGGACTGATGTATCTATTGGCCTTTCTGATGGTATTGGCGCTTGGCCGATACCGTATCCGCCAGCGCCCGCAATCCGGCTGGCAATTACCGGAAATGGACGATTTGCTATCGTCAGGCGTGCTTGGCGTGGTGTTGGGTGGCCGGTTGGGTTATGTTCTGTTCTACAAACCCGAATTTTATTTCTCCCACCCTTTACAGATTTTTTATGTCTGGCAGGGCGGCATGTCGTTTCATGGCGGGTTCATTGGCGTCATGCTGGCGATGTGGCTTTTCAGCCGCCGCCACCACAAGCCATGGCTCGCGGTGATGGATTTTATCGCGCCGCTGGTTCCGCTGGGATTGGGGGCAGGGCGCATCGGCAATTTCATCAATGGCGAATTATGGGGACGACCAACCCATGTGCCATGGGCGATGGTTTTTCCTGCCGTGGACAATTTGCCGCGTCACCCATCGCAACTATACGAATTTGGTCTGGAAGGGATTGCCTTGTTTACGCTGCTATGGCTGTTCTCCGCCAAGCCGCGCCCTATGGGCGCCGTTTCCGCCCTGTTTCTCATCGGTTACGGCAGCTTCCGCTTTCTGGTCGAATTCACCCGCGAACCAGACGATTTTCTCGGCCTGCTTGCCATGGG
>JAJYGL010000158.1 GCA_021790625.1 Pseudomonadota bacterium
GCGTGCGGCAGAGTTGGCCGAACAAGGCCAGCTTTTCGGCTCACCATTTACAGGGGAGAAAAAATGAGTTTACTGGAAAATTTCAAAGCATTTGCCGTCAAGGTCAAGGGCGATGTCGGCAATCTGGCCGTGGCCATGATTATTGGCGGCGCCTTTGGCAAAAGCGGAATAACTCCACAACACCGAATCCCTCGTCTCACGACGCGACATTCCGCTGGTGTAACAACAAATGTGCCAACGCCAGCTTGAGACTCCCTTCCGGCAAATCGGCGTGCAAATTATCCAGTGTTGTCAGCGCCTGCGCTGACAACACCCGCTGTGCCGACTTGGGTGGCATGGGCAACAATTGCCCGACATCGACTTTGATGGCGAGCGACACAGACAACCCGGCGCGTGCAAGCTCAGCCGCCAACCGCAATGAGGATTGCCGCAATTTACCTGCCACGACAGCGCTACGGCAATATACTGGCAACACACCATCGCGCACCCTTCCAGGCACAGTCTCGCCACGTGCCCAGGCAGGAGCAATCCGCCGCCAGAGGCGATCAACCCGCATTGCTTCATCGGCTGCCGACTGAAACTCGCCCAACCGAATGTCGGCAGCAGCCAACCAGCCAGCCGGTTTGATGGTAGACATCATTTTTTTCATGTTATTTTCAAACAGAAATAAGGCAGGAAACATGCCGGCATGGTAACATAACGGGTATTTTTCTGGTATAACACCCGCAATAATCCATCCAGTCAAACTCATTTTGCTAAATAAACCCCGCCAAATTCATCCAGCCAAACCATGATTTCCTCCTTGCTGAAAAAAATTCTGGGCAGCCGCAATGATCGGTTGGTCAAACAATATCGCGCCAAAGTACAAGCCATTAACGCGCTGGAACCCGCCATGCAAGCGCTATCTGACACACAATTGCGCAATAAGACCGACGAATTCCGTCAACGTCATGCCAAAGGCGAAAGTCTCGATGCGCTGTTGCCGGAAGCCTTTGCCGTGGTACGTGAAGCCGGTCGTCGTGTACTCGGACAGCGACATTACGACGTGCAACTCATCGGCGGCATGGTGCTGCACGATGGCAAAATCGCCGAAATGCGTACTGGCGAGGGCAAAACGCTGATGGCAACGCTACCAGCTTATCTGAATGCCTTGCCTGGCAAAGGCGTGCACGTTGTCACCGTCAACGACTATCTGGCCAGTCGTGACGCCCATATTATGGGCAAACTGCATGGATTTCTGGGTCTGACCGTCGGCGTCAGTCTGGCACAAATGTCACAAGAAGAAAAACAGGCCGCCTATGGTGCCGACATCACCTATGGCACCAATAATGAATATGGGTTCGATTACCTGCGTGACAACATGGTCTATCAACCCGACGAAAAAGTGCAGCGCGGGCTTCACTTTGCCATCGTCGATGAAGTAGACTCGATTCTGATTGACGAGGCTCGTACCCCGCTCATCATCTCCGGCCAGGCGGAGGACAGCGCCGAACTCTATATCCAAATCAATACCATCATTCCAGGTCTCGTCCAGCAAAAGATCGAAGATGGCCCAGGCGACTTCTGGGTGGATGAAAAAGCCCACACGGTCCTGCTGTCGGAAACCGGCCATGAACGGGCAGAACAACTGCTCACCGACGCCGGTTTACTGGCACCGGGTTCCAGTCTGTACGAAGCCAGCAACATCAACCTTATGCACCACGTATACGCCGCTTTGCGCGCCCATGCGCTGTATCATCGTGACCAGCACTATGTCGTGCAGCAGGAAGAAGTGGTCATCGTGGACGAATTCACCGGTCGCCTGATGTCCGGCCGCCGCTGGTCGGAAGGTCTGCATCAAGCGGTAGAGGCCAAAGAAGGCGTCCCCATCCAGAAAGAAAACCAGACGCTGGCTTCCATCACTTTCCAGAATTATTTCCGCATGTATGCCAAACTGTCTGGCATGACAGGCACGGCAGATACAGAAGCATATGAATTCCAGCAGATTTACGGTCTGGAAACCGTGGTCATCCCCACTCACCGCCCGATGATACGTATCGATCGCATGGATCAGGTATTTCGCAGTGCGCGCGAAAAGTATCAAGCCATCCTTAACGACATCGCTGATTGCCACAAACGCGGCCAACCCGTACTGGTCGGCACGACCAGCATTGAAAACAACGAATATTTATCCAGCCTGCTCAAACAGGCCAAAATTCCTCACGAAGTACTCAACGCCAAGCAGCACGCGCGCGAGGCGGAAATTATCGCCCAAGCCGGACAAACCGGCGCGGTCACCATTGCGACCAACATGGCTGGTCGCGGCACCGATATCGTGCTGGGCGGCAATATCGAGCGCGATATCGACGCCATCCACCAGAATGAAGGCTTGAACGATACCCAAAAGGATTTCCAGATCACCCAGCTTAAACAGGCATGGCAAAAACGGCACGACACCGTGCTTTCTGCCGGTGGACTGCATATCATCGGCACCGAACGACATGAATCACGTCGCGTTGACAACCAGTTGCGCGGTCGCGCCGGTCGCCAAGGCGACCCCGGTTCCAGCCGTTTTTACCTGTCGCTGGAAGACCCATTATTACGCATCTTTGCCGCTGACCGAGTTGCCCGCATGATGGACATGCTCAAAATGCCTGATGGTGAAGCCATCGAGCACAGCATGGTCACCCGCGCCATTGAAAATGCGCAACGCAAGGTCGAGGCACGTAACTTTGACATGCGCAAGCAACTGCTCGAATACGACGACGTCGCCAATGAACAGCGCAAAGTCATCTACGAACAACGCAACGACCTGCTTGCCAGCCAGGATATCCACGAAACCATCGACGCCATGCGCGCTGACGTGCTGCAAGAATTGATGGCAGCGCACATTGCCCCGGGCAGCATGGAAGAAGAATGGGACGTCGCAGGGCTCGAACATGCGCTAAAAACCGAATTTCAACTGGATATGCCTCTCGCGCAATGGCTGGAACAGGATAAAAAGCTGGACGAATCCGGCCTGCGCGAACGCCTGATTACCCATGCCGCCGACATTGCACGGCAGCGCAACGAATCCGTTGGCACAGCTGCCGCTCACCATTTCGAGCGCGCCATGATGTTGCAAAGCATTGACAGTCACTGGCGCGAGCACCTTGCCGCCCTCGACCTGTTGCGGCAGGGTATCCATCTGCGTGGCTACGCACAGAAAAACCCAAAACAAGAGTACAAACGCGAAGCGTTCGATCTGTTTTCCATCATGTTGCAAGGTATTCGGCACGAAGTTACTCAGATTTTGCTGACTGTCTCCCTGCAATCGGAAGCTGACAGTGAGATACTGGACGAACCAGAAACCATCGACAACCTGCAATTTAGCCATCCCGGCTACGATGCCATCAGTGGAAACGATCTGACCGCCACCCCACCTGCTGTCGGACGCAACGACCCTTGCCCCTGCGGATCGGGCAAAAAATACAAGCATTGCCACGGCAAGCTTGGCTGAACACGGAGTGTGTGCGCCATCATGACTGCAAAAAAACGCGCTAACCAAGGCGCTTCCGGACTCAATCGGGACGCATCGCGACTTACCCGGCTCTCGTTATCCATGACGGCATCGGGCAGTCAAATTGAACGCGTCAGCTGGCAAACACAACTGCAAACCGCCATTAACAACCTGTTCAGCAAAAAACAGAATGACACGCTGGAACAGGCTCTGGATTATCTTTGGATCGAAAACCCTCCCGCTTGCGATGCGCTGGCGGAACTCATCGAGAACCATGCCGAAACATTGACCGAACAATCGACGTTTGACGCCATTCTGCTCGCCGTGCCATTGCTGGCCTGGTCCCGATATACCATTTCAGGCGGACGAGTAAACCGCCAGCGTCTGCAATCCTTGCAAGAACTGCTGCAAGAGCACATTTTGGCCACTGGCACTCGTCTGAGCATGGCCGATATCCTGTATAGCCCTGACCAGCTACCACAGGGTTTCATCGAAACACGTGCCATGCTGCAACAATTGGTTACCAGCGCCATTTCCGGCCTTCCGCTCACCATCGACACCAAAAACCTGCCGCCCGCCGGTGAATATGTCGCCGATGTCCGTTACTTGTTTGCTGCCGTACTGGTAGATAAAAACTCGCCCATCTTTCGTTGGCAACAAACGGACATCACGCTGGATGAAGCGCTGCAAACCTGGCAAGGAAAGAGTATGGATCTGTTCCGCGAACTGTTGCCCGGCTGTCATCTGAAACTGCTGCTCCCCAACGCTTTTTTCAATGCCTGGCGCCGACTGGAAGATGAAGCCAGACCATTCTCCGTTCGTGCCGCCATCCAATACCTGTGCGAAACCCTGCAAGTCCTGCCGGCTGAACTGTTTGCTGTCGTCAGTGCCTGCTATGACCAGACACTGGAAGAATACCGTATCGGATTCGGCCTCGTCTCCTCGCCACAAGTCTTGCATGGCGTGGTCTGGCCGCTGATTGGCAACGAACAGGAAGATGGCGACACCCTGTCACACATCGAACGCGAACTCAGTGACCTGGGCAAAGTAACCATACTGACCAGCACCATGCCCATGGAATACTGCGAAGACTGCGGCACCCCACTGTTTCCCAACCCGCAGGGTGAACTGCAACACCCGGAAATGCCGGAAAATAGCACCGACATTCCAAAACTGCACTGAACCGTTCTCTCAGACTTGCGCAAAGCCGCTCATTACTGAGCAAACTTCACGGCTGAGTTTCTGCTTCATAGAGGCCGGTTTCGTTTGATTCTTGCGAATCAAACCAGCGCCTTCCTCTCCACAGACTGACACCGTGCAATCAGCTTTATGCTGATCGGGCTGGCAACCGCCAGCCGAACTCACGGCCATATTCTTCAAATTGATCGCGGCATTTAAGTCGCGATCATGTTCTGTACTACAAGCAGGGCACGTCCACGAACGTACCGAAAGCGGCAATTTCTCAACCTTGTGTCCGCAGCAAGAACAGGTCTTGCTGGACGGATACCAGCGATCCGCTACAAACAAATAACCGCCTTTGGTTTCGGTTTTGTACGTCAACTGCCGCCGAAACTCAAAAAAGCCCATATCACTTACTGCACGAGCTAAATGTCGGTTTTTTACCATCCCTTTGACGTTCAAATCCTCAATTCCAATTGTGTCAAACTGCGATGATATTTTTGTCGTGAGCTTATGCAGAGAGTCGCTTCGGATATTGGCGATTTTGGCGTGCAACGTTGCCAATTTCGCTTTTGCCTTTTTGCGATTCTCCGAACCTTTTTGCTTTCGGCTCAAACTTCTCGACAAACGAACCAATTGAGTCGTCAATGCCTTATGCGCCTTCGGCCCGGATACCTTTTCTCCCGTCGAGAGCGTTGCTAATGCAGAAACACCCAAATCTACGCCTATCGCACCTTGGCTTTCGGTTTTAGATTTCGTCTCATCAAGTGTTTCTACGTTGATACTGGCATACCAGTGTTTTGCGACCCGAGAAACGGTCGCTGACATGATCTTGCCTTTGAAGCGCAATGGCTCCCGCATACGCACCCAGCCTAAGCCGGGAATACGTATGCGGCAATCATCGACACTGAATTGGTCGTTGGTGATCGTGAACCGATCATGTACGCCTTTACGCCTGAATGTCGGATACTTGGCGCGTTTGGCAAAGAAGTTTTTAAACGCGACACCCAGCTGCATAATCGCCATCTGAGGCGCGTTCTTGGTTACTTCCAGCATCCAAGGGAATTGCTCGCGTTTTACCGCATTCAATTGCCGACGCAATGCGGCCTCGGACGGCTTTGGAAGCGAGGCATCCAGCTTGTAAGCTTCGTATTGTTTAGACCATTCCACCAACGCCCAGTTATACGCAAAGCGCGCAACACCTGACGCTTGCGCAATATACGTTGTCTGCGCATTATTAGGATCAAGCCTGATTTTGTGTGCTTGCATCATTTTGATGAGTCCTTAACGGCCGCCCCAATACCTTCCAGTAATTTCTTGTTTTTGCGTGATCGACTTCCATATAACCTTGCGCTAAACACAGTGATTATTTCCAAAACGTCTTTTGCTAAATCTTCCTCAAAGCCTGTATCTTGGCCTTTGTTGAGTATCACCACTTCGACTTCTTTAGCTTCGCAAATAGCAAAAACCAATTCCGCTCCAAATCGCAACAACCTGTCTTTATGCGTGATAACCAGCCTTCCAACCTGATCTTCCAGAATATCCTCAAGTAAGTGCTTTAAGCCTTTTTTGTGGTAATTCATGCCGGAACCCAAGTCCGCAACCACTTCAAACGTCCAACCTTGCGAAGCACAATACATCTCTAATACTTGCTTTTGACGCTCCAAATCCGCCTTCTGGTCGTGGGACGAAACACGCGCATACGCAATCGTCTTTCTTAGTGCCTTTGTATCAGTTCTAAATGTTTCTGGCCTAATTTTGGACAAATCATATCGGCGCTGGTTGCCGGACGTTCTTTCCGGCACAAGCTTTCCGCTAGATTCCCATCGGCGCAATGTCGATGTGGAAACACCCAACACTTCTGCCGCCTTTCCAATTGTTATATATCTGCTCATATTGACTATGATAGAATAACTTTGGATAAGTTAAATTCATTCTGCAATTAACCCCCACCTCTCTGTACCACGTCGGCCAGAAAAAATCGCCGCCCGCCTGTAATGGCGGGCGGCGGCATGCTAACGGCAATGCAAATTAAAACCCGAAACTGCCGCCATTTCCCGGACTATTAATAATGATCGGACTGGTCACAGACGACAAGATGGATGCCTGTGCGCCACTGCCTGCCTGCGCAAACAGACTCCAATCGGGTGTCGATCCCGAATAGGTCATGGGCATCCCGGCAATATACAGAGAGCCAGCAGGATTGGCTTGCGCGGCTACAGTAACCGCACACACACCACTTCCAGACATAAGGACGCTTCCTGCCGCCGGATATCCAGCCGTTGTTTCCACCATCGATACGGATGAAATGCCGGAAGCATTCGTCGTGCCAACCGTACAGGCCACCGATGTCGTCGAACCCGAACTGCTGGTCGTGGTCGTGACCGGTCCCGGAGTCAAGAACAATAGCGTCAACACGGGTAGCTGCACTACCGCACCGGTGGAAGCCTGACTCATTGAACCAACCACATCTCCTACGATGAAATTACCCAAAAATTTGTTGGCTACCGCACCCGTACCGGGATTGACGAGATAAATATCGCTGTTGGTAGTAGAAGATGTCGCGCTGACTGTTGACGTAGAATACCCCTGTACCACCATACTGCCATCACTACCCACGCCATTGATGGAAAGCCCCTCATAAGAATTTGGCAAAATAGGCGTTACTGACTGCGATGCAGTGCTGAAATTGACAAAGTCAAGATTATAACTCGGTGTTCCGCTCGTTCCGCCATTTGACGACACATACGCGAGCAAACCACCGGTTCCCTGACTATTCACCTGAAATTGAAGGGAATATACCGTACCACTCGCAACTGTCGTCACGCCGGTAACCGTCACCCGTTGCTGGGCGCTGGTAGCATTGGCTGGTATTTCGTCAATCGCCAAACTGCCATTAGCCAGATTGGTCTCGTCGAGGAAGTACATATTGCCCTGGGAATCTGTGCTGGGACCCGCCGCGCTAGTGAGACTGGATGCCGACGGAATCCCCGTCACCGCAGTCGCCACCCCCGTCGAGGCATTAATGGCGTACTGTGTCAACGTACCGCTGGTGGCGTTGTACCCTTGAACATATATCATGCTCGAAGTGGACAGCACTAAACTCAGAGACGACACACCACTGCCCAAACCCGTCACTTGCGTTCCTTGCTGAGATAAATTATTCGTCACATAAAAATTAGTGCCTACCTGCGTCAACCAGTAAGCTACCGACCCATTGGCCGTTACCGAATCGATTACCATCGGCGAAAATGCGAGTGGTGACAGCGCTGCCGTATTGCTCGCAGAAAACGGGATCGCCCACGTCTGCATACCCGCCCCGCCACACGTGCCGCTTGACCCTGTCAACCCATACACCAGCAAGGTACCATTCACGCCGGTCGTATCGGATTGCTCAGCGCTCATGCCACACAACTGCGCCAATCCGAGATTGGCCATCGGCACCGCTGAAGGTGTCGATGCCGTCAAATCAACACTGTACACGCTTCCAGCCGCCGCATAAAACAAAAGCGGAGAACCCTGTGGCTGATAACTGCCATTGCTGCTGGAAAACGCTTGTGTCGTCTGTGTGTCGCTACCGTTCAAACCCGAGCCACCTGCCACCATCGGCGTCCCTGTCAGGGTGATATTTGATGCACCCGGATTATCCATATTATTTAGAATAATAGGCGTGATACTACTGACCTGACCAGTCGTAGCGGATGGCGTTTCCGTGTCATAGGGCATCCACAACTGTTTGCCAGCAGTCGATCCGGCCGAACCGCCTGAAGACGTCGATCCACCGCCACCCCCTGTTGACGTACTGCCCGATGTATTGCTCCCGCTGCCACCACCACTTCCACCGCCACCACTTCCACCGCCACCACAGCCACCCAACATCAAGCTCGCCAATACCGCTATCACCAACAATTTCTGCTTCATAGCCTATTACCTCCCTGAATAAGACATCACGCGTCAAATAATAACATTATGATCGTCAAGCAATAAGGTCACCGGCTTTCAGGCCGGTGGATATTAGTCAGGGAGGGGTGTGCATCCCCTCCCTGACCGCGCCTTTAAAACCTCGCCCTTCAGGGCGGGGTTCGGCGCTCCTACCGGCCTAAAGGCCGGGGTTTTAAACCAGCAAGGAAAAAGGATAAATTCAATTATAAACAACACAATCATACCCACGATTTATGACGCTTTGATGACAGTACCAATACGCAACGAATCGCCAAAAAACAGGGCCGGTTTTCACATGGCCACGAGAAAATGGAGTGAATCAAAAAAATCGCAGCGGACGGGTCGTAGCCGGGATGACAATGTCGGTCCACGCTGCCCGGGGATCGGCTTGTCTCTCATCCCTCGTCAAAGATATCCTTCCTACTCGCCTCTTTCGCCCTGCTCCTGCATCCGTCGAGCAATCCGGTCAAGGAATGAAGTCTCCCGCCACTAAGCGCATAAACGCGTTGTAGTGGGGGTTTCTTCTTGGTTCATGCTCACGCAAACGGTTCAGGACAGTACCAAACTTAGCCGGGATAGCAATGAGGTCACCGGCCTTCAGGCCAGTGGATATTTAGGGAAGCGCTGATCTATTCCCACATAGCCGCGACGGCGGCCTGGCGGGATGAAATGCAAGGCGTGACGCGCCGTCAAGGGTTATTCTCCTAGGAGCCTGTCGGACTTGAAGAATCGTAGCGAAAATTCGGCTGGGCGAGGGCAGATTTCACCGTTTTTTTGGTCAATAGTCGTTCTATTGACCAAAAAAACGGTGAAATATGGACCGGTCAGGCGGATTTGCAGCTGATTTCCTTTAAGTCCGACAGGCTCCTAGACCAGCGGCACAACGTGGCAGTTCGCCAGCCAAGCCCCGTCCCGCCGAGCATGTTTTGCTCGTTATCAACGAGGCGGTTGCTGTCAAATCGGGCGCTCGCGTGTCTGTACGGCTTGGTGTCAAAGTCCCAGCTACGACCTGCGCCGTACGCGTCGCGATCTTCCCGATTTGACTCGCAACGCGGTTCATGGAGGAATAAATCAGCGCTTCCTTAGTCAGGGAGAGGTTCGGCGCACCTGCCGGCCTGAAGGCCGTGGTTTTAAACTGGAAAGGAAAAAGGATAAAAGAAAAGTGCGCATTCAACGCCTGCGGCGACCATTCCGGTTGATCCGCGTGCAGCCCGATTTCGCGCAGCACCATGAGGCGCACCAGCACCTCATCATTCCCGCCGCAAAACATGGCAATGTAGAGCGTCGATATAGACGCGCGCATTGAGCAACGGGAAGATCGGCTAGGGAAGCGCTGATCTATTCCCACATAGCCGCGACGGTGGCCTGGCGGGATGAAATGCAAGGCGTGACGCGCCGTCAAGGGTTATTCTCCTTGACCAGCGGCACAACGCGGCAGTTCGCCCGCCAAGCCCCGTCCCATACGGGTTGCGGCCAAATCGGGTGCTCGCTTCCTTGTACGGCTTGGCTTCGTAGTCCCGGCTACGACCTGCGCCGTACGTGTCGCGATCTTCCCGATTTGACCTGCAACGCGGCTCATGGAGGAATAAATCAGCACTTCCCTAGACATCATGCGGGTCAATGCCGGGGACAAAAAACTCGACGAATGGATAATCTTCGCGGTCAAACATGCATTATTCCGGGTGTAAAAAAACACGGCAACGATCAGCCAACGACTGCGTGCAGTCACCTCGCCGGGTTATACCCACATTCCGTCTGACAGGGCACCATCATCCGGTGGCCGGGTGGTATGTCATCGACACCCGAACAATAAGGTCACCGGCTTTCAGGCCGGGGTTTTAAACCAGCAAGGAAAAAGGATGAAATCAGGCTTCCTTGACTCATGGCCCCGCATCAAACAACCCCATCAATTCATCTGGTGTGAACAAACTGGCACCCGTACCAGGTTCGTCAATGATGCCACTGGTCAACTCGCGCTTTCTTGCTTGCATGTGCAGAATTTTTTCTTCCACGGTGCCCGTGGTAATCAGTTTGTACACAAAGACCGGATTTACCTGCCCCATGCGATGCGCCCGTCCCGTTGCCTGATCTTCTACCGCCGGATTCCACCATGGGTCGTAATGAATCACCGTATCGGCGGTGGTGAGATTCAATCCTGTGCCACCTGCTTTCAAACTAATCAAGAACAACGGCACTTCGCCATTCTGAAAACGGTTGACGGGAATTTCCCGGTTACGGGTGTCACCCGACAATCGCACAAACGGTATTTTGACGCGCCTTAATTCCGGCTCAATCAAGTCGAGCATGCTGGTAAACTGGGAGAACAGCAAAATACGCCGTCCTTCTTCTACCAGTTCCGGCAACATGGCATTCAGCAATTCCAGTTTACTGGAATGCTGTACTCGGGTGCCCGCACTCAATTTCAACAAACGCGGGTCACAGCAAATCTGCCGCAATTTCAGCAACGCATCCAAAATCACAATCTGACTACGCTTGAAACCCTTTTCACTGATTTCACGCCGGATTCTGTCCTGCATCATGCTGCGCACCGATTCATACAAATCGCGCTGGCTGCCAGCCAACTCGCAACTACGCACCATGTCGGTCCTGGGCGGCAATTCGTCAAGCACTTGCGCTTTGGTGCGACGTAACAAAAACGGTTTGATGCGGTGGGTCAACATCTGCCGGCGCAACACATCGTTATGTTTCTCGATGGGTGTGCGAAACTGGCGCTTGAATAATTCAGCACTGCCCAACAATCCGGGCATCAGAAAATGAAACAGCGACCACAATTCACCCAGATGGTTTTCCATCGGCGTGCCGGTCAATGCCAGACGATGCCGCGCCCGCAACTGATGCACAATTTGCGTGGCCTGCGCCTTGGGATTCTTGATCGCGTGCGCTTCGTCCAGAATCAATAAATGAAAAGCTTGTTCGATCAACACATCCCGATCGCGCGACAACAAGGGATAAGTCGTCAAAATAAGATCATATTCACCCAACCGATCGAAATACTGATGACGCTCATTACCATGCAAGGTCAGCACGCGTAAATCAGAAGCAAACCGTTGCGCCTCCGCGCGCCAGTTAAACATCAAACTGGTCGGCGCCACGACCAGACAGGGTAAATCCGCTCGCCCTTCCCGTCGTTCCACCAGAATATGCGCCAAGGCTTGTAATGTTTTACCCAACCCCATATCATCGGCCAGAATACCGCCCAGTTCGTACTGACGCAGAAACTGCAGCCAGTTCAATCCAGTCTGCTGATAAGGCCGCAGCGTCGCCGCAAAACCCTCTGGCACGGACACCGATTCAATACCGGAAAAATTGCGCAAACGGCGTCCCATTTCGAGCAAGCGTTCGCCGCCCAACCAGCGAGCCTGAGAGTGCGCTTCCAGTTCTGCCAGTCGTGCAGCCTGCGACTGGTTCATTTCCAGACCACCGTGCTCGTCCAACGCCGCATCACCATCGTACAGTTCGACCAATACCGATAACACACCTTTCAAACGATGTAGTGGTATCGACAATAGACGTTTGTCCGGCAAACGGCAGACCAAATTCCGTTCTTCCGTCTCGTCCACGCGCGCCATTTCCACAATTTCTTCATGCGTATGCTGTCGCAACGCCTGCATCAGAATCGGTAACAGGCTGACCCGTTCACCCTCTATATCGATACCCAAATCGAGCCGAAACCAGTCATACCCACTGCTTTCATTAATTTCGATGGTCAATTCGCCTTCGCTTGCTGCCACCTGAAACGGAAAACTCTCGTCTGTCTCGACACACCAACCTTCGTCGGTCAAAAAGGAAACATCTTCCAGCATGAATTGCTGCCAGCGCCCCTGATCCGGATAACCAAATACGCCAGAATCATCCTCAGCGCCTTGCAAGCCAGGCGAAAACTCGGCCACCAGACGCAAGCCTGTTTCCGCCTTCAATTGCGTCATGCGCCGCGATTCTTCAGCCAGATTTCGTTTGACCAACCGCCTCACGCCATTATGCCGCTCACCGACTTCCGCTTCCTGGCTCGATGCCCCGACGCGAATATCGTGATACGAAAAAGACACATTTGCCGCCGGCAACCGAATGCGAAACCCCTCGCCACGCCGCCAATAACTGTCCTGCTCAAAAACCATTTCCTTGAGCTGTAAAAAAGGCACTGGCATCACGTCCGGCAATCTTTCCATCTGCAAATGCTGCGGCTCCGGCCACGGGATATGGGCAAACTGCTGTCGCAGGGTCTGCATGACGCGCCCGATCTGCGGCGCTGGAATCGGTGGCGCCTGCAACACCAGATTGAGCACATCCGGTGATAACCCGTGCTGCAACATGCCCGTTGCGCCTGTCACAAAATTGACATACCACAAGGGCTCCAATGGCAACAACACTTCATCCGGTTCAAGCTGCAAGGCGGGCTTCTGGTTATCGTGTTCATCCATCTGCCAATATAGTTCGCTGACGCGCGATTCAGCCAGACGTAACGCCGGGCTATCGGCAACAAGCCAATACACCCGTCCGGTTTTCACCATGTCGATATATAAATCACCGCTACCAGGCCCGCCCAGACAAGCCTGCATGGCAAGATGCGAGGGGCTGCCACGATAAATCCGGTTGCATAAATTGCGGTCGATATCGGTAACCAGATTTCCGCTACCCCTGCCGAGTGCTATTTCCTGAAACTGCCCATAAGGCACAGCCTTTCCAATATCACCATCTTTTTTGCGGCGTGCGCGCATCAACTGCACAGTCACCAATGGTTGCAACGGGACGGGAGACAAAACATACAACAACAGATTTTCCTGCTCCACCACTACCGCTTTGGTGAAACGGCGTTCCATATTGGTCAGCCAGTGGTGAATCAGTAAATCGCCGGTATAACCGGTTTTGTGCGACATTTCCGCCGCAGTGCCGGAGGAAGATTCGGCGTGTGCAGATTCTGATGACAAAAGTCTGATTGATGGCGGGTGATGCAATGTATGTATCAGAACCGCTGCCACATGCTTGCAATTGCGTCCAATCGGGCAACTACATTTGCCTTCGATCACCAGTTTGCCATTGCGCAAACCAACCCGAACACGCTGCCGATATTCCTGCCCGCCTTGCACACGCGCTACCAGCACCTCACCATCGGCAATCACATCGAGTACTTTTTGCTGATCGTACAATTGCTGGCCGCGCAAAAAGAAAGCAGCCGGGAAAATCGCCTTGAGTTCGCTCTGGGTATATTGAACCGACATGAATTAATTTCTCCGCACAAGCATCGGTTTGAGGTAATGGCCAGTCAAACTGTCCGAATGTAATGCCACATCTTCCGGTGTACCCTGCGCCACGATTTTGCCGCCACGTTCGCCCCCAAAGGGACCTATATCGACAACCCAGTCAGCAGTTTTGATAACATCCAGATTATGCTCGATAATCACTAGCGTATTGCCCTGATCGGCCAAACGATGCAGCACCGTGAGTAACAGAGAAATATCGTGAAAATGCAGACCTGTCGTTGGTTCATCCAGAATGTACAAAGTACGACCGGTATCGCGTTTCGACAGTTCCAGCGCCAGCTTGACCCGTTGCGCCTCGCCACCGGACAAAGTCGTCGCTGCCTGACCAAGCTGGATATAACCAAGCCCAACATCGACCAATGTCCGCAGTTTGCGCGCCAACACGGGAACCGCAGCAAAAAATTCCAGCGCGACTTCAACCGTCAATGCCAGCACATCGGCAATCGTTTTGTTTTTATAGCGGATTTCCAGCGTTTCACGGTTATAGCGCAAACCATGGCAAACATCACATGCCACATAAATATCCGGTAAAAAGTGCATGGCAACTTTCACCACGCCATCACCCTGACAAGCTTCGCAACGTCCGCCTTTCACATTAAACGAAAAACGTCCCGGACTGTAGCCGCGCTCACGCGCACCCGGCACACCGGCAAACAGCTCTCGTATCGGCGTAAACAGACCACTATATGTCGCAGGATTGGAACGTGGGGTCCGTCCAATCGGAGATTGATCGATATTGATAACCTTATCGAACAGTTCCAGACCGATGATACGATCATACGGTTGCGGTTCAGCATGGCTGCCATGTAAATGTCGTGCCATCGCGCTATACAACGTATCATTCACCAGCGTGGATTTTCCGGAACCGGATACGCCTGTCACACAAGTCAGCAATCCCGCAAACAACGACAAATCAACATGCTGTAAATTATTGCCACGGGCGCCCTGTAACACCAGTCGGCGCGCCGGATCTCCCGTTCGCCGTTGCATGGGTCCGGCAATGGTAAGTCGTCCGGACAGATACGCGCCGGTAAGCGATGACGGTTCGGCCATAATCGCTGCCGCATCACCACTGGCAACCACCTCGCCACCATGCACCCCTGCACCAGGCCCCATGTCCACCACGAAATCCGCGCGCCGGATGGCATCTTCATCGTGCTCGACCACAATCACCGAATTGCCCAGATCGCGCAATCGACACAAGGTATCCAGCAAGCGCTGATTGTCGTGCTGATGCAACCCGATCGAAGGTTCATCCAGCACATACATGACGCCGGTCAACCCAGAGCCAATCTGCGATGCCAGCCGGATACGCTGCGCTTCGCCGCCCGACAAGGTTTCAGCGCTACGGTCGAGCGATAGATAATCCAACCCCACATCCATCAAAAACTGCAAACGACTGACGATTTCACGCACGATGCGTTCTGCAATGGTTTGCCGGTTTCCCTCCAGCTGCAAGGTATCAAAAAACCGGCGCGCTTGTCCGAGCGGTAAAGCAGAAATGGCTGGCAATGAATACTCGCCCACCAACACATGACGCGCCTCTGGGCGCAAACGCTGCCCACCGCACGCCGGGCACGCGCTACTGCTACGGTATTGCGCCAAATCGTCACGCACCGTCATCGATTCAGTATCACGGTAACGCCGCTCCAATGTCGCCAGCACACCTTCAAACACATGTTGACGCAAACGCTTTTCGTCTGGGTACTGAAACGCAATACTGTCTTTACCACTACCGCGCAAAACGACTGTCTGCACCGCTTCCGGCAACGCCTGCCAAGGCGTTTCCAGATCAAAGCCATAATGACGCGCCAGACTCATCAACAAATGAAAAGCAAACGGATTACGCCGATCCCAGCCTTTAATGGCGCCATCGGCCAACGACAGGTGGGGAGCGACCACCACTTTACGCGGATCAAAAAAGGCAATTACGCCCAAGCCATCGCAACGTGGGCAAGCGCCCGCCGGATTGTTGAAAGAAAACAGGCGTGGCTCCAGCTCAGCCAGCGAATAATCACACACCGGACAAGCAAAACGGGACGAGAATACATGCTCGCTACCACCCTCCATATCGACGATCACTGCGCGACCATCCGCATGCCGCAACGCCATCTCAAACGATTCCGCCAGCCGCTGCGCCATATCGTCCCGCACCACCAGTCTGTCTACCACGATATCGACAGAATGTTTTTTCTGTTTATCCAGCACCGGCAGGCTATCAATGTCATACACCACGCCATCGATGCGCAAACGCACAAAGCCCTGCGCCCGCAACTCGTCAAACAGCTCCGGATGCGCTCCCTTGCGCCCCGCCACTACCGGCGAGAGCACCATCAGCTTCGTTCCCCTCGGCAACGCCATGACGTGATCCACCATCTGCGATACCGTCTGCGCGCTCAATTCCTGGTGATGCTCGGGACATTGTGGTCTGCCGGTACGCGCATACAACAGCCGCAGATAATCATGAATTTCCGTCACCGTCCCTACTGTCGAACGCGGATTGTGACTGGCTGATTTTTGCTCGATGGAAATGGCCGGCGACAAGCCCTCGATCGCATCGACATCCGGTTTTTCCATCAATTGCAGAAATTGACGCGCGTAGGCCGACAACGACTCGACATAACGACGCTGCCCCTCGGCATACAATGTATCGAATGCCAGCGATGATTTCCCCGAACCGGACAGGCCGGTCAACACCACCAACCGGTTCCGTGGCAAATCCAGACTGATGTTCTTCAGATTATGTGTGCGCGCACCGCGTATCCGGATTTCATCCATATCTTGTATCAACCTGTTCCAACACCCACATCAGTCCACCCATTAAAAACAATCCATCAACCTTAACGTGCCACGAACTTTGTTCGACGAGAGCTGTCGACCCGTGATTCATCTACAGAAGACAACCATGCACAACATCATCCAACACGGCTGGATGCAGCACAGCCAGATACTCCTGACCCAGGAAGCCATGACGACAAAGTTCTTGACGACAGACCAGTTCAACCTGCTAATATACCCACTTTTCGTGGCAATCCCAAGCATATGAAACAAAATGAAGCAGTTTCGGAAAAAATGACGGCAGCAGAACGGCGTGCCAGCGCTGGTCTTGCCAGTATTTTTGGCCTGCGCATGCTCGGTATGTTCTTGATTCTGCCAGTATTTGCACTGTACGCCACCACGCTTCCCGGCGGACAGGACCGCACCATGGTCGGACTCGCCCTTGGCGCCTACGGACTCACCCAGGCATTACTACAACTCCCTCTTGGCATGGCCTCCGACAAATTTGGCCGCAAGCGCGTCATTTATCTAGGGCTTATCCTGTTTGCCATCGGCAGCTTCGTCGCCGCATCCGCTACCACCATACAAATCATCATCCTCGGCCGTGTCATTCAAGGCGCGGGCGCCATCTCGGCGGCCGTCACCGCTTTGCTGGCCGACTCTACCCGCGAAGAGCATCGTACCCAGGCCATGGCCATGATAGGCGGCACCATTGGACTCACCTTCGCTGCCTCACTGGTCATGGGACCAGCCATGTATCAATATATCGGCATGCACGGCATCTTTGCATTGACCGGCGTGTTGTCGCTCGTCGCCATCGCCGTCGTCAAATGGTACATACCTAACCCTATCACCAGTCATTTTCACAGCGATGCCGAAGCCAACACCGCCAAACTTGGCGATGTGCTGCGCAATGCCCAGCTATTACGGCTCAATTTTGGCATTTTTTCCCTGCATGCCGCACAAATGGCCATGTTCGTCGCCATTCCGTTCGGCCTGGAGCGCACCGGCCACTTAAACATCGACCAACAATGGAAAGTTTACCTGCCCGTGGTCGTCGTCGCCTTCATCATCATGATTCCTGCCATTATCTATGGCGAAAAAAAGGCGCGACTGAAAGAAGTTTTTGTCTCCGCCGTTGCCCTGCTACTGGCGGCACAAATTGCCATGGCTGCCAGCATGAGCAGCAGTTTCTGGGGCATCATCGCCGGATTGACCGCTTATTTCATTGCTTTCAACGTACTTGAAGCCACACTGCCCTCACTTATTTCAAAAATTGCGCCGACAGGTGCAAAAGGAACAGCCATTGGGGTGTACAATACTTCACAATCGCTCGGACTGTTTTTCGGCGGCGCGCTCGGAGGCTGGCTATCACAGCATTACGGCCTGTCTTCCGTTTATGTGTTTGGTTCTATTATCATCGCCATTTGGCTGTTGGTAGCAATTGGCATGAAGGCACCACCTGCGGTCAAAACGCGCATGTTTCATCTGCGCGCCATCACCGCAGACGACGCCCGCCAACTGACCACCGCCTTGCAAGCCATTGATGGCGTGTTCGAAGTTGGCGTTATTGCTGAAGAACAGATAGCGATTCTGAAAGTATTGCAACGCGGCTGGAATGAACCCGCCGCCCTTGAATTATTGGAGAAATACAGCCATGGCATCGGTCAATAAAGTCATCCTGATTGGTAACCTCGGACGCGACCCGGAAACCCGCTACATGCCCAGCGGAGAAGCCGTGGTCAACATTGCGCTCGCCACTACCGACAACTGGAAAGACAAAAACGGCGAAAAACAGGAACGCACCGAATGGCACCGCATCGTCATCTTTGGCAAACTGGCTGAAATTGCAGCCGAATACCTGAAAAAAGGCTCGCAAGTCTATTTTGAAGGCGGCCTGCGCACACGCAAATGGACCAACAAAGAAGGGCAAGACCAATACACCACCGAAATCGTCGCCGACAAGATGCAAATGCTCGGCAGCCGTAGTGGCGGCTCTGCCCGTATGGATGAGGACGCCGGCGCTCCTCCCGCCAAAAACAACCGACCCGCCGCACCACCCCCCGCCGACAAACCCGGCAGCGGCTTCGACGATCTGGACGACGATATTCCGTTTTGAGATATACCTAAATCAACTTTGTAAACTAATCCCTCTATACCTTCTGGTTTAGAGGGATTTTTATTGTTTACTTCTTCTCAAAACATACTCGATGGGACAGGGCTTGGCGGGCAAACTGCCGCGTTATGCCTCTTGTCAAGGAGAACATCCCTTGACTGCAAGCTACACCTTGCATTCCGTCCCGCCAGGCCATCACCGCGACCATGTGGAAATTAATCAGTCGTTCTCCAGGCTTCGCTGTTTGAAATTTAGCGAGGCAGGCCAAAAAAGATGTCATAAAAAAACCACCAGCAGACCAATGGGCAGGCTCATTGCCTGATTTTGGTAAGAGCCGCTGCTTTTACTTCGCTCCACGGAACCACATCATTAGGGTTGGCAATATAATCCGCGAGGTGGCGATCAAGTTCCGTTTTCTGCGCTTCGGTTAACGATGGCGCGGCATCACGACTAACAAGACCATCCCATATAGCTTCTACCAACTCGATTTGTTCGTCAATATCGAGCACACGAACTTGCTGTAAGAGTGGAGTGTCTATGATCCGACTCCATTCAAAACCAATGGGATGATTCTAGCGCCCTTCGCACACCATGTCGAACAAATGCTTAAGAAACCGCTGCTTAACTCCTCCATAAATCGCGTTGCGACTCAAGAGTT
>JAJYGL010000183.1 GCA_021790625.1 Pseudomonadota bacterium
CCACGTTTGGTGACGCGTTCCGGCTTGGTGCAGCGCTTGCTGGATGCGTTGCCGTTTGCGTTGACGTCAGCCCAGCGGCGGGCATGGCAGCAGATTCAGGAAGATATGCAACAGTCGCGCCCTATGCAACGTTTATTGCAGGGGGATGTGGGCAGCGGCAAAACCGTGGTGGCAGCGCTAGCAGCAGCGCAAGCCATCGATGCCGGTTATCAAGTGGCGTTCATGGTACCAACCGAGCTTTTGGCTGAGCAGCATTTCCAGAAACTGGTTCACTGGTTTGCGCCATTGCAGATATCCGTTGGCATGTTATCCGGCAGTCTGGGCAACAAAGCGCGGAACAAGGTGCTGGAAGCGTTGCGACAAGGAGAATTGGCGCTGGTGGTTGGTACCCATGCCCTGTTTCAGCGCGAAGTGAGTTTCGCTCGCCCCGGCTTGCTGGTGGTCGATGAACAGCATCGTTTCGGTGTTGCGCAACGTATGGCGTTGCGTGACAAGGGTGTGGCTCCGCATCAGTTGATGATGAGCGCTACGCCGATACCACGTACGCTGGCAATGACCTATTATGCTGATCTGGATGTGTCGGTCATCGATGCGTTGCCGCCGGCTCGCAGCCCGGTGCGTACTCGGCTGGTCGATGACCGCCGTCGGCAACAGGTGATGGATTGGGTGCGGCAGCGCACGGCATCGGGTGAACAGGTGTATTGGGTCTGTCCGCTGATTGAAGAATCCGAGGCATTGCAGTTGCAGACGGCGATGGATACGTATGCGGCGCTGTGCCTGGCGTGGCCGGATAGTGCCATTGGTCTGGTGCATGGCCGGATGCGTGCGGCGGAAAAACAGGCGGTGATGGCGGATTTTGTCGCGGACAAGTTGCGGGTTCTGGTCGCCACGACAGTCATCGAAGTCGGTGTGGATGTGCCGAATGCGTCGGTGATGGTGGTTGAGCATGCCGAACGCATGGGCTTGGCGCAGTTACATCAGTTGCGTGGCCGCGTCGGACGTGGAATGCGCCGCAGCGAATGTGTTTTGTTGTATCATGAACCGCTTTCGGATTTGGCGCGCGCACGGCTCAAAATCATGTTTGAAAGTCAGGATGGATTTCACATTGCACGGGAAGACCTGCGTTTGCGTGGGCCGGGAGAGTTTATCGGCGCACGTCAGTCGGGTGTTCCCGTGTTGCGTTTCGCCAATCCCGACGAGGATACGGATCTGATGCAGGCTGTTTGTGAAACGGCCGAATACCTGTTGCAGCACGAACCGGGCAGGGCGCAGGCGCATATCGCGCGTTGGTATGGCGCGCGCCAGTCTTACGCGCAGGCATGATATAGGCACGATGCAGGCATGAATGGTTGTGGCGACATGAACGGCGAAGTGACGGGCTGCTGATGCGCTGGCAGACCGGTTTGATTGGCGCGCCGTCTGGTGCTCGTCCCTGGCTCAAAGGGACAGGTTCGTTGACCCGGCAGTTGAAACGGAATTTTGCTGCGCTCGCTGTGCGCGAATGCAGGCAGCAGCGGACGTTTGTGTGGGCGGATGAAGTCTTGCCCAGTGGCGTGCCGGCGGGCAGCAAGGCGTTGATCCGGAACGTGTGCTTGCAAAACGAAGGTGTGCCGCTGGTGTTTGCACACAGTGTGTTTCCCAATCGCAGCCTCGTGGGCGGTTGGCGCTCCTTATCCCGTCTGAAAAGCCGTTCGCTGGGTGAAGTGTTGTTTGGCAACCGGCGTACGCACAGAAAGGCTTTGCAGTTTGCCTTGCTGTCCAGACGCCATCGTTTGTATCGCGAAGCGATGTGCTACGTAGGAGATGTATTGCCCTTACGATTGTGGGCGCGTCGCTCGATTTTTCGGCAGGGGACACGCCGTATTCTGGTAACAGAACTGTTTTTGCCGGTTTTGTGGAAAGGGCAAAAGAAATGACACTGAAAATGACACTGATGCAACGTATCGAACTGTATGAACAATTGATGCGGTTGGATCGGCCGATAGGTATTTTGCTTTTGTTGTGGCCAACCTTGTGGGCGTTATGGCTGTCGAGTGTCGGGCACCCGAATCTGGCGATAGTGTGGATATTTTTGCTGGGCACCGTGCTGATGCGGTCAGCAGGTTGCGTGATCAATGATTATGCCGACCGGGATTTTGATGGTCATGTTCGCCGCACCCGTAATCGACCGCTGGTTGCGGGCAAGATAAGTACCCGCGAGGCATTGCTGCTGGCAGCGGTACTCAGCGTGCTGGCTTTTTTGCTCATTCTGCCGTTGAATTCCTTGGTACGGTGGTTGTCGCTACCGGCTATTTTTCTGGCGGCCAGTTACCCTTATACCAAACGGTTTCTGTCCCTCCCACAGGCATATCTGGGCGTGGCATTCGGTTTCGGTATTCCGATGGCCTATGCTGCCGAGCAGGGGCGAGTGCCATTAGAGGCGTGGATTCTGCTTTTGGCAAACGTGTTTTGGACGCTGGCGTACGATACGGAATACGCCATGGTGGACCGGGAAGATGATTTGAAAATCGGCATTCGCACATCGGCCATTACGTTTGGACGTTATGATGTGACGGCGGTGATGCTCTGTTATGCGATGGCCTTGTTGTTGCTGGCCTGGGTTGGCTGGCGGGAGCGATTGGGTATATTTTTTTATGCGGGATTATTTGTAGCAGGCATAATTGCGGTATATCATTATACAATTATCCGAAAGCGCGACCCTGCGGGTTGTTTCAAGGCGTTTTTGCATAACAACTGGTTGGGTGCCGCTGTCTTTTGCGGGTTGTTGTTAAATGATTTGACGAGATGATGCTCGCAGGTAATATTCAAAGGTAATTTCATGATACTTTCACGAACTAGTCAGTATGCCATACAGGCCATGATTTACATGGCAACACAACCGGCCGATGCCCCGGTGCTGAATCGCGATGTGGCGCGACGGTTGAATGTACCGGCACCATATCTGGCAAAAATCTTGCAAAATCTGGGCAAGAACGGATTGTTATACTCTTTCCGTGGTCGCCTGGGAGGCTTCTGCCTGCGCGAAGAAGCAGCGCAAATGTCCTTGATGGATTTGTTGCAGATTACCGAAGGCGCGGACTTTACCCAGAGCTGTCTGTTGGGTCTGAAGCGTTGCAGTGACGAGACGGCGTGTCCGATGCATAGCCATTGGCTGCCAATCAAACAACAGGTCATTGGCATGCTCAATGATATGCGCCTGGATGAATTGGCTACCGCCGTACAGAGTGGTCGTTACCGTTTGACAGACATGCCGGGAGTTGCCTGGCAACATCTTGCCTGAGTTATGTATCTGTGGCGCCCGTTGTTGTACTGCATTCTGGCGGGAGTGTTGACGGGTTGTGAGCGCTCACCCGCTCCATTGAACCATCCCTGGGCAGCAGATGTGACCGGCACAGGCCAAGTGGCTTCATTCCGGTTGATGGACATGTATGGTCATGCACGCTCTGCCACGGATTGGCGTGGCAAGGTGTTGTTGCTGTTTTTTGGCTACACGCACTGCCCTGAAGTTTGTCCTACCACGCTGTATACGCTTGCGCAGACGATGCGGCAGTTGGGGCCGGCTGCTGATGACGTGCAGGTTGTGTTTGTTACCCTCGATCCACAACGCGATACGGCAGCAGTGTTGCGCCAGTTTGTGCCTTTTTTTGATCGCCGTTTCCTTGGTCTGCATGGTAGCGTGTCTGCGACACAGGCACTGGAAAAAACCTATGGCGTTTATGTTCAGCGGCACGATACTTCGGTTGTCGGTGACTATACCCTTGATCACAGCGCTTTTATTTACGCGTTCGATCGTCATGGGCGTTTGCGGTTAAAAATGCCTTATGGCGAGACATCGATGCAGATGGCGTCGGATATTCGGCAGTTGCAGATTACCGGGAATCACTGATTTCTTCCCATCGCGATCTTTCTGATCTGACCCGTTTTTTCATTCATCCTCTTACCTTGCTGGCTGAACAAATTGGTGGCGCATCCTTGAGATGTCCACTAACAGGATTTTTTTGTCTTTAATAGTGTTGAGCAATCAAGACGTTAACAGAAACCTGAAAAAACATTGAACTTTTGGGCTTGCGTGTGACGCATTGCCGCAGGTAGAATGCGGGGTAGCAGTATTTTAAGTTTCAGTTATCGGTTTTACTGGTTTGATTTAGCAATTTTATTTGGTAACAGGAGGCTCACGTGACCGCTACGGAAATGGGCAGT
>JAJYGL010000016.1 GCA_021790625.1 Pseudomonadota bacterium
AAATATTCACCACCGTACTGCTACCAGCCGACGAACCTGAAGAACTGCTGCAACCACACGACTGTGCATTGGGCAATTTGAAACTCAAGCCGGATTCGGTGGCGGTTTCCACAAAATCGATGGTCGCTCCTTCCAGCATCAAGCGGCTTTCAACCGGCAGAAACAGCTTGAGCCCATTCCAGTCAAACACGACATCGCCGGTCAATGGTGCGGCTTCAGCGCTGAATTCGGACGCCAATCCTGAGCAACCGCCAGGACTGACGCTCAAACGAAATCCAGAACCTTCCGCGCCGCCAAAACGGACAATACGGCGCATGAATTTTTCAGCCTTTGGTGTGATGGTAATGTTCATTGAAATTCCTCCAGAATTGTGTTTATGCTTGATAACGTGGATAAGCCGTATCGATGACACAGGTGTCATCCACCGGACATACTGCGACACACTGTGCTTCATCAAAATGCCCGATGCACTCGGTGCATTTTTTCGGATCAATCAGAAACACACCATTTTTTTCACGAATCGCCACATTCGGACATTCTGGTTCGCAAGCCGAACAACCCGTGCATTGCGATGCGATAATCTTGTAAGCCATTTTTCAGTTTCCTTTCTATTCGCTACGTTGTTACCCGTCGATAGCATGACCCACGAGCAATTTATGCTGCTGCTGTAAACGCACCCTGCCGGATGTCCGCATCACCACGCACCTGGTGCTCGATTTCCCGTGCGCAGACCTTGGCAAAATATTCTTTGAAATACAGAATGGCAGATTCTTCAATAAACTCATCCGCATAACTGTCTACCGGATCGATCCCTGCCGCCTTGAGTTCATCCCGTGGACAAGCGCCAATTTTCGCCACGAACACCGCATGACAATCATTGATCGCCCGGACGACCGAAGGCAGCGTATCTTCATCGCCAAAGCCTCCCTGGCAGTACAGGTCGACACGACGATGGCCGACAAATTTTGCGCCGAACGAGCCAACTTCATAAATCTGAAATTCATGCGCATGACCGAAATGCTCATTGATCCGGCCATGACCCTTTGTCGCTACCGCAATCATGATGCGAACATCCGTCACATCCAGTTCCTGCAACGCCGCTTCCTTGGCCGCAACCTTTTCAACACGCTCGGCTTCCACCAATTCCTGATACGTTTTGCGGGATTCGGCGTCATACACCACTTCACCCATCGCATCGATTTTTTCGGTTGTGAATTCGGCGCTGCGATCTTCGCCCAACAATCCCACCGCGTCCGCACGGCATTGCCGGCAATGCCGCATCATGTTCATTTCACCTTCGCAAGAATCCTGCAATGCCTTGAGTTCCTGCGCCGTTGGCCCGCGTTGGCCGTTCAAGCCAAACACTGTGCCATGTTCAGCCGCAGAAATCAGCGGCATGATATTGTGCAAAAAAGCACCGCGTGATTTCACTGCCTTGTTGACGTCAACCAAATGTTTGTCGTTGATACCGGGAATCATCACCGAATTGATTTTGGTCAACACGCCAGCAGCTGTCAGCATCTCCAACCCCTGCATCTGCCGTTCGGTCAGAATGCGTGCTGCCTCGATACCGGTATAACGTTTGTTTTTGTAGTACACCCAAGGATAAATATGCTGTCCGACTTCCGGATCAATCATATTGATGGTAATCGTGACGTGATCAACATTGAACGCCTTGATGGTGTCCACATGGTCAGGCAACGCCAAGCCGTTGGTTGACAGGCACAATTTGATGTCAGGCGCCGTTTTCTGAATCAGTTCGAACGTCTTGAAAGTTTTGGCAGGATTGGCCAGTGCATCACCAGGGCCGGCGATGCCCAACACCGTCATCTGAGGAATGGCTGATGCCACTGCCAGCACTTTTTTGGCCGCCTGTTCTGGCGTCAGCTTTTCGCTGACCACCCCAGGCCGTGATTCATTGGCGCAATCGTATTTGCGGTTGCAATAGTTACACTGAATGTTACAGGCTGGCGCAACAGCGACGTGCATGCGCGCATAATGGTGATGCGCTTCCTCGCTGTAACAGGGATGATTCTTGACTTTCTCCCACACCTCCGGCGCCATGTCGGATGGCCCATCCGAAGAACCACAACTGGATTTTCCAGAACCACCCGATGTGCCACATCCTTTGTGCTCTGCAATCTTATCCAGCATCTCACCCAATGCATGATTGGCGTGACCAGCCGTGTTACCGATCATTTCTTGCATGTTCCGCTCCCGTCAGATAATGCGCCAAAGCGCGTCGGTTACCTTGAAGCGAGAAACATGCCAGAAAATTAATCATTAAAAATCATTGCAGTATCGAATACAACAAAGGGGCTTATTACCAAACCAAACCCCACAAATGCGACGCTTGTCGCAACATTGTCGCAAAACCAACACTTGCGCCACAGCAATCGCATTATGAGTCAAATCAGCAAAATCGCGACGCATGCGGCACAAGTCATAGCCAAAACAAGTCAAAGCCAAAAATACAATGCCAAGCCGTGCTGGCAAGCGAGTGCCCGATTTGGCCGCAACCCGCATAAGCGAATTAACCCGGATTTTGCATAAATTCGCGTGATGATCGCGCAGGATTTTGTTTTGCAGGGAACTTTTGTGAAAGCGTGGCGTAGTGATTCATACGCCCAATTGAACAAAATTTTCATACGGAACAAAAGGCTAGCGAGGGCACGCGAATTTATGCAAAGTCCGGGTTAACAGAAGAAAAACGTTTTTACAATCGACAACAACAAGGACTTGGAAACTCTTTCAAGCACGAAGCGGAAACAGAGGCCAGGCTGATTCAGCAACGCCCGTTTTCATGGCAAGTTGAAATTGACCCGGTGCGACGATTCATCATGCATCACTTTCCTTACAAGATACTGTACATTATCAGAAATGAACAAATCGTTGTCATTGCAATTGCACACCAGCACCGCTGCCCAGATTACTGGGTAAGTCGCATCTCAAGCTAAACTCAATTTGGTAATTTGGCCAGAAACACTTCGATTTTTTCGCTGGCGACCTCCTGTAGGATGAGCGGAGCCACGAAACTGGTATCAAAGTAAATCATTAAAGCCCTTCATCGCGCATTTCGCGCAACAACTCAGCGCTAGGCTTACGCCAACCAGGCATGCAACGACGGAAATGCTCTAAAGACTTGACGGGAAGCTTGGGGCTCTTGACCGGAGAGATGCGCGCCACAGGGTGTCCACGACGCGTGATCACCACTTCTTCACCCGCTTCCACTTGGTCAAGAATGTAACTCAAATGGGTCTTGGCTTCTGCCAATGTGACGGTACTCATACACAGCTCCAGTTAGTCATTGTGTTGGTCACATAGTAACGCAAGATCAATGCGAAGTATATGTTCAGAATTTCCGCACCTCGATGTTGTATTTCGACAACGCATACCCCATCTGCCGTGCCGAAATATTCAACAATCTCGCTGCTTTGGCCTGTACCCAACCGCATTGCTCCAGCGCCCAGATCAATCGCTCCCGCTCACCAACCGGCGGCATGCCACCATCACTTGTTTCATGACCTGATCTCCACTCACGTGCGTTATCGCGAGCATTGTCACGCGTGCTGACAGGCATGCTCACCGACGCAACGTGCCGCTCGCTTTCATGTTCAGAGGGAAGATCGCCCTGTAACATACGTGACAGGCAACGATCGTGCTGGCATAAAAAATCGACATCCCGAATCGTATTGCCATGGGTCATCGTGGCAGTACGCTCAACACAATTTTCCAGTTCGCGCACATTGCCCGGCCAGCCACAATTAAGCATGACCCGCATCGCCTCCGGTGACACCTGCAATTGTCGCTGGTTATCACGATTGAAACGGCTCAAGAACATCTCGACCAAATAGGGAATATCTTCCCGCCGCTCGCGTAACGGCGGCAAAAAAATCCCCACCACGTTGATGCGATAATACAAGTCGGCACGAAAACTGCCATCCATGACCGCTTTTTCCAGATTACGGTTTGTCGCCGCAATCAGACGCACATCGACGCGAATTGAGCGGTTGCCCCCCACGCGTTCAAACTCCCGTTCCTGCAATACCCGCAACAGTTTGGTTTGAAACGCAGGCGAAATATCGCCGATTTCATCCAGAAACAGCGTGCCGCCATGTGCCTGCTCAAAACGCCCCTTGCGTTCCCCTTGCGCGCCTGTGAATGCCCCTTTTTCATGCCCAAAC
>JAJYGL010000006.1 GCA_021790625.1 Pseudomonadota bacterium
TTGCCTGCATCACTGACCGCGCGAAACGGCTGAAGTGGCCTCAAGGCGTCCCCTCGCCTCAAACCCGTGAAGCCATGGCGACAGCGCTGGAGCAATTCGGTTACCAATTATTGTGCGAAGTCACCGATCCCACCGTCATTTCCATTTTTCGACTGGCAATTTGCGAAGCCGAGCGAGCGCCGGAAATCCCTCGCATTCTCGATAGCGTTGGCCGGCAAGCAAGTCGCGACGCGCTGAGAGATTTGTTTACGCACGCAAAGGCGGCGGGGCTCGTTCACGGCGACGAGATTGACATGACGCGGCGGTTTTTGGCTTTACTCTGGGGAGATTTGATGCTGGGGTTGTTGTTGCGCATCGCAGAACGTCCAGGCGAGCAGGCGCTGGAACAGCAAGCCCGTCAGGCCGTGGACACTTTCATGCGCATCTTCCCGCCAGCGGAGCAAAAGGAGGAAACCAGCGCGTCGTAATCGCATGCTGGCTGGTCGGGAACTCGCTATCGTGATGCTGCCGACGGTTAAGCTGGAAGTGTGAGATTCAGCGGTGATCCCACTTAAAATCGCTGAAAAGTTGTTCAAACAAACTGAGCCACTTCTAAAGATGCTCGGCGGGGTGGGGTGTTCGCGAGCTTCGGGAGGAAACTGGTTTGATTTTTTCATGGCTCCATTCTCTCAGAGATTGGCGGCTACTCAAAATCCGGTGGATTGTTGGGGAATTACCCAGTTACGTCCGTATTTTTGGTACGCGTTGCGCAGGATCGTAGAAAAAAGTCTCCTCAGCAATTCTTTCGCCTTCCCAGCGTTGGTACGCCAGTTCTTCCATGTGTGTCGAGGTTCCATCCTGCCATTGGAATTCGAATATCCAGCGTATGACGACCCTGTCCCCATTCACGAACACAGGCCTGACGCATTTTGATGTCAGAGACTGCACACGCGCCATGACCTTCCGTTCGTTCTCTACGTGTGCTTCGCGGCCTCGGCGGGGAATGTTTTGGTTTTCTTGCATCGAAGAGTCTTCGGTGTGGAACTCTTGAACCGCCTCGATGTGAGCGTTCTGTTCAACACGAGCAATGAAGCGTTCCAGGGTTTCGGTTGTGGGCATAAGCGCTCCTGTGAAAAGTGAAGAGGTCGGCTGTTCCTGTTGTTCTGAAAACCCCTGGTTGCCATGATACAGTAGCGCAATTAATTCGTGTAAACAGCACGCCGCACCCGGTCACAGGCTGATTGCAACAGAGGCCTGGAAAAATAACGCGATGACTATGATGGTAATTCAGGATGACGGGGCGGTTTGACTTCTGCGTGTTCTGCGTGTTCTATGGGTTCTATGGATTCTGCGGGTTCTGCGGGGTTCACCGTAAGGCTTGCCACTTTGGGCGGCAGGAAAAACTCGCGCGGACGTCTGAACAACCGTCGGAACAAACTGGCAAACAGGGAGCGCCATTGTGCAAAAGACACCTGGCGGGCGCGCAAGGCGATGGTCAGGGCCAAGGCAAAGCTGACAGCGAGATTGGTCACACCGATCGCGGCGATGCCAACAACCGACCAGACGACCATCTTCCATGTCATGTGGAAATTAAAGGCGACCAGCGCATAACCGACATAGGCCGATGAGAAAGCGATGTGACGAATATCGAGCGGCAAGCCAAACAGGGTGCCTATGGCAGTCACGCCGCCCAGCATGAAGCCGAAATAGAAATTTCCGGCCAGCGCGCCAAGATTGTTTTCCACATAGTCGACGAACTGGCGCTGCCGCACAGCGCCCAGCACCCGGCGCAACCATTTAAGTTGCAGCAACCGCTCGGGAATCTTGTTGTACGCACCGAGGTTATCGTAGTAACCAGCGATCAACCCCGACAGGAACAGACACACTCCCGCGATTGCCGCATACGCAATGGCGCCGCTATATAGTGGGTTGATGCCCTCCATCAGATAACGGGCCTCGTCGACACTGATGAACGGCGAGCGCGTGACCAGCGAGACGACAAAACCCAAAAAGACCGACATGGGAATGGCAATACTGACATTGCCAAGTATGGCCGCCATCTGACTTCGCATCATTTGTGCAATCAGGGTAGTCAGGTTTTCCAGATCCCGCTGCCGCCCCCTGCCGTCACCGATACTTGCGGCAATCGTCGCGGCGGTCATCGCCGGTTGCTTGGTTGCCACGGTAAAGCCCAAAAAATGTATGAACACAAAACCCAACCCATAATTCAGGCAAATCAGCAAGGCATTCGTCAACGGCGGCAAGCTCTGGTTACCAACCATCAGTTTGAGCATGGCCATGATCGCGATCACGAAACCCGCCCCCAGTGCGGAGCGCCACATCTCAAAGTATTCGAATCGTGTGGTTGCAATGTAGTGCTCGCCGACACGACTGGTATTTTCCGTCACCCTGAGCGCCAGCAGGCCGATACTTTGATTCCAATGCTGACTGAGATCATTCTTGCCGCATTCGGCTTGAACCAGGGTCTTGAAGAGCGTCACCATTGCCGCATAATCATCTTGCCCAAGACGATGCTTCCGCGCCGATTCAAGCACGGCCAGCAACTGGGAAAAGCGCTCCAGATGTTGCTGCAGGCGCTGCAGCACGAAAGTCAACCGTATGCTGGTGCCTCTATGCGTGGCGCGGCGGTGAATACGCTGAATCACAGCGTCGCACTGATCGAGCAATACGCCCAGATGTCGATCATCCTCGCAAGACTCTTCATTGTCGCGCCACCAGCGCTCACAACCTGTCAGATAGGCCAGCGACTCGGTATTCAGTGCCAGAAAAGGGGATTCGACATCTTCGATACGCGGCTCCAACCGAACCAGTTCAGGTTCAAGGCCAATAGCTGCGATGTGGTAGGACAACACCCGAAGCGCGCGCGTCACCTGTACTACCGCCGGCGGAATTTCCACCGATGGTGGATCCTCATCGAAACGCAATGCCTCGAGCAAATCAATCCAAGCGTCATCCGCAACCAAATTTACCCAGACTGCATCGCTGGGGCGGTCAAACAACTGGGTAAGCAAATCCTTCATGCGCGAAGGATCGACCACCTCAGGCAGAATTTTGTGCGAAACACGCCGCGCGATTTCCGAAAAAAAACCTGTATTCGGCAGGATGCCGGTGGACGCATACATCGACACCTGCTCCAACTCGGCAAATGCGCGCATCAGGCTCGCGCGCAAGCGGGCGCGAAAATCTGCGTGTTGCGACAGCAAATAACACAGGGCGTAAATCGCACGCGTAGCCTCCTCCCCACGGCCGGGATAAGGAGTCCGAATCAGCGCAACCAGATCAGCAAGCAACAGCCGGAAATTTTGCGCCGGATCCTCCCAACGCTTCAACAAGGCTTCCATGGACATAGGCATTCGAACGGCACTCCATGTAAAAGTTCCTTTTTTCTTCTGCCCAGAGATCTCTCTCGGTCAGCAAATGTCGAGAAATGGCGGGCTGACCCCCATATCGCTCCCAAGGAACCGCTGATCTGTTCCTGCCAAGCCACCATCGCGACCATGTGGGAATAGATCAGCGGTTCCTTAAGACCGAAGGATCTTGAGGCAGAACATCATCCTGACCATAGAATTTTACGCCGCGGATAATTTTGCCTCGTCCCTGGCTCAAACGATAGCGGTTGCTGTCGCGCAGGGAATAGACGCAACCGCAATACTCTTGCTGGTAAAATTGCTCGCGTTTGGCGTTTTCGATCATACGCTGACTGCCACCGTGCTTGCGCCAGTTGTAATCCCAGTAATGCAGATTTGGGTAACGGGAGGCAGCACGAGCGCCGCTGGCGTTGATTTGGTTCATGTCTTTCCAGCGCGAAATGCCTAATGTGCTACTGAATACACTGAAGCCATGTTCGACGGCATACAATGCTGTGCGTTCAAACCGCATGTCAAAGCACGCCGTGCAGCGCGCTCCGCGCTCAGGTTCCTGCTCCAGACCTTTGACGCGAGAAAACCAGTTGTCTTTGTCATAATCCAGATCGATGAAAGGAACGCCTATTTGTTGGGCATAGCGAATATTTTCTTCTTTCCGGAGCGTATACTCGGCCAGCGGATGAATATTCGGGTTATAGAACAACACCGTAAAATTGATTCCGGCGGCAAGAATATCATCCATGATCGGGCTGGAGCAGGGCGCACAGCAGGAATGCAGCAGAATATGGGTGCTGTCATCGGGCGTTT
>JAJYGL010000245.1 GCA_021790625.1 Pseudomonadota bacterium
CATGCTGGCTGCGCTGTCGCTTGTCAGCGATTCCGCCGTTTCATCGCTCAATGTCTGGATGGAATGGCTGACTTGCCGTGTGGCCGTGTCAAGCAGGATGGTTTCCGACATTTGCTGTTCTCGTTCCGAGAGGGTCTGCGTGACCGGTAGGTCCTGTATCAATGATTTGAATTCGGCGTTGATGATGGACGGGCTTTCGGACGGAGCAGGGCTATTGCCGAACGGATACATGGCGCGGGTATGCATGATGAATAACCAATCGAGCAATTCTTTTTGCTGATTTTCTGGCCATGCAATCAACTGAGCACCTTCACGCAGGCGGTTGATGAGACTGGGCAACATGTTGGTGAGTTGTTTACGCTCCGTATCACTGTGTTTGGGTGTGACTGACCAGATGAGATCGGGAATGAGCTGTCGAAAACGTTTGGCGTGTTCTGGAGAAATGCTTTCTCCAAATTCAATGATTTGTGACCATGTTTTTTCAAAAAATTCGCGCAGTTTTGTATCCAGCAAGGGTTGGCTGGCGAGACCGAGTTTGATCTGGTTGGTGATGCGCTGGAAATGTTGTGTCCGATCGGGATTGATTTGGGACAAAGCAGCAATTGCCTGGTCGGTGAGTTGATCCTTGTGGCGCAATTCGGCGGCGATGAATTTGTCAAACTCGTCCAGCAAACGGGTGAACAGCGGCACAAATAATTCGGGTTTATCGCTGGTGTCATGCAACAGCGTTTCGATGAGTTGGCGGATTTTGGCGGTAATCAGTTCATGGCTGCTATCGATGGCCTTGTGTGCCGTGGCAATTGTGGCAATGCGGTTGACCAGCAGACGCACCGGATGCCCGCGTTGGGTGAGCAGGTTTGGATCGTGCAGGGCGATTTTGAGAATCAGGAATTGCAGACGTGCAAGCTGAACACGAATTTCAGGAGGAACATTTTCATCGCGCAAAATAAACTCGAACAGCATCGCAACGATATCGATCGTCATGTTTTCGTCGTGATCTTCGGTCTTTTTCGCTAATTCTTGTCGCTGTTCCAAAATCAGGTTGCGGATATTGCCAGAGGCTTCCAGCAAGTGGTCTTCGGTTGGAATGACCTCATTCAAATAGTTGACGGCTTGAGAGAGGGAGAGTGATACGGTATGAAAAGGACGGGAAGATTGTTGCGCGGAGTATCCCTGATAAGCTGCTGTGTCCGGCGCACCCAGAAACTGCCGTAAGGCACTGCCGATTTTCTGGATGCCGGATGACAACCAATGATTGGTGCTGGCCGGGTTTTGTGGCGAGATTGAATCAGGTTGTGCTAAATTGTTTCGCGTAGCATTGGTTTGATGTGGATTTGTCACCTTGACAGGTTGGTGACGGATGGCGGCAAGCCATGCATCGAGTACTTGATCGTTGGTGACGGCCACACCGCCGTGAGCGGTCGCTGAAGCGGGCAGGTTGGGTGGCGGAGCCATGCCGGCACTGGATAAAACATTGGCGCCTGATTGTGCGCGACCAGGTGGTGCCATGTTTGCGGACCTTTCGGGTGTAGCCTGATTGGTCTGTTCTGACGCTTCAATTGCTTTTTTGTGCTGTGTGGCGGTTTTCTGAACATGCAGATTCAGTTCAGCGGCAATACCATGTTCGGAAAAATAGTGGTTAAGATCGCGATAAGTACTTTCAATATTGTCATCGATGCAATCGGCCAGATACTGGCTCATCTGGGGAACGACATGGCTGCGTAATCCGATGGTTTCTGCCGTGTTGGGTAGTGCGCGTGCAATCAGCCAGGGACGAAACGGGTTTTCGCGTTCGTTGACATTATCGTTGTTGAACAGTAATGCCATACGAATGTTCAAATTACGTAATTCTTCGGCCGACTGGTTACGGAACCGATTGGCCAAAGAGCCGACCAGTAATTCACTTTCGATGGTGGTGGTATCAATCAGGGATAGTTTGGCGCCGCTACCCATTGAAAATTGCGGGCGATGGCTGTCATAAGCGGTTTGTAATGCGCGGGATAGCAGTTGATCCAGGTTGTTGTGCAACGTGCGCCATAGCAATGCAGGTTGTTTGCTGAGTGTGGTGTAAACAGCCAGTTGTGTTTCCTGCTCCATGGGGCGACGGGCAAGATCGGCATTTTTGAGTGCGGTTTCCGCCATAATGGGCGTGCAGCGCTCCACACTGAACAGAATTTGTTGCAGCAAGGTCGATTTTGCCTGGGTGAGTAAACTGGTTCGATCGTTCGGCATGCGCTATTCTTCGATCTCGTATTCAATCGTCTGGTTCAAGTATAACAAGCATTCTGTCCCGCACAAAAAATTATGGTAATAAAAACCATAAAAACAATTATTAAGTATAGACAAAATTTCTTGTCTAGTCCCAATTGTATCGTTTTCTGCAGGTTTTGCTATACGCTTAATTACGCAATGCTCCAGCAATGCCCCAGCAATGCTGCGGCATTGCTGGGGTGAAAGGGGGGCAGAAGGTGGGATTGCCTGAAAATTGATTTGTGTGTGGCGGAATAAATCGGCGGTGCATAAATTTATTGAGGTATAATTTTACTGTCAAATTTGTAATGGAGAAAATGAATGAGTTTGAATCTGGTGCCATCGGGCAAGAGTCTGCCAGACGATTTTAATGTGGTGATCGAGATTCCCATGCATGGGGCGCCGATCAAGTATGAAGTTGACAAGGAAAGTGGTGCCATTTTCGTTGATCGTTTCATGTCGACCTCGATGCACTATCCATGCAATTATGGTTATATCCCGCAAACGCTATCGGAGGACGGCGATCCGGTTGACGTGCTGGTCGTGACGCCGTTTGCCTTGATGCCCGGTGTGGTGGTGCGTTGCCGTGCGGTGGGCATGCTCAGGATGAGCGATGAGTCCGGTGTGGATGCCAAATTGCTGGCGGTTCCGGTCGATAAATTGAGCCCATTGTATAAAAACGTGCATGAGATTGCAGACTTGCCGGCGTTGACGTTGGCGCAGATTGCGCATTTTTTCGAACATTACAAAGATCTCGAACCCGGAAAATGGGTCAAGGTCGATGAGTGGGTCGATGCACGGGCTGCGCGCGCCGAAATCATGGCCGGGGTAACGCGGTATGTTGGCTGATATTGCCTCGAGCGATATGCCGTTTGTTCATGATCTGGACGTTGCCGCCTTGCGGCAGGCGCAGCAGCGTGCTGCGCAGACAGCTGGCGTGGCCATTTGCTTTAGCGATACACTGTACGCGGATGGCAGCAAAGGGCCAGAAATGATGGTGATGCCATCAGGCTGGTTTGAAATTGGATCGCCAACGGGTGAGGTTGGGCATCAACCTGCCGAGGAACCGCAGTTTCGGGTGCAGGTGGAGCGGGCGTTTGCGATCGGTAAATATACCGTCACTGCCGAGGAGTGGGAACGGTTTGCGCGGGCGACTGGATTTCGCCCCTTGCGCGAACTCATCTGGCCAAAAGATCGTGAACCGATAGTCAATGTTCGTCTGGCGGATATCGAGCGTTATATTGATTGGCTCAACCGCGAAACCCATCAGCATTATCGTTTGCCGACCGAGGCGGAGTGGGAGTATGCCGCACGTGCCGGCAGCGCCGGGCCGTTTCATTTCGGTGATTCGGTCGGCTGTAAAGATGTGGCATTCAGGCCGATGTTTCCGCTGCCGGAGAAGGAAGCAAAACGAGGGGGATGGCTATCATTTCTGCCACAATGCGCGCCAATGAATTGGGCGGCGCCGGTAGGGCAGAAAGATCCGAATGTGTGGGGGCTGTACGACGTGCACGGCAATGTCTGGGAATTGACCGTGACACCCTGGCACCCGAGTCACGCCAAGACACCACGTAGTGCGCATGAGATTCCACGGCAGGGCAAAAATAAGCGACTGGTTACCAAAGGGGGGTCCTGGTTCGACCCGGCAGTTTCGGCCAGAAGTGCAGCGCGTTGGCCACGCCTGCGAGATGAATTGGATGTGAATCTGGGATTCCGCCTGGTGCGGGAGTTGTGATGACGGTGTATTGTCGCCCTGTTACGATTCGGTCGTAAATGGCGTGTTGATTGCTTGCCGAAATAAACTTTTGGTGCGATAATGGCGGACTTGATTCTGCTCGCTTGATTTTCTGTTCATTCTATGTGCTATGTGTTCCATGCGGGAATGTGTATGTGGGAATGCGTATGCGGGAATGC